>NZ_CAXBLF010000046.1:0-28227 GCF_963976535.1 uncultured Algibacter sp.
TTAAAGTATGTGGTTTAGGAAACTTCATATATCAGTATTCAGTATATAGTATTCAGATTTAGTAGTGTCCGATTAAAGAATCAAGACCGCTTCGCTGTTAGAACCAAGAACAAAGACTTGATTGTAACTAATTGATAAACAGTAATTTTTAAATTCATAACTTTCTAAAAAATAAAATTTTTCAGTAATCGCAAAAAGCAAGCCCCTCTTTTTTATAAGCCCTGAAAACTTAGGGTTCGCAAAGGTTTTCTTTAAGCGAACTATTTTTTATCGGACAACAATGATTCAAATTATAGTAAGTACTGCTTACTGGATTCTGCCAACTGTGAACTGATTTTTTATTCTTTAACACGTTCTTTATAAGTGCCTTTCGCTGTTTCGATTTTAATTTTATCTCCTTCATTTATAAATAACGGAACATTAACCTCTGCTCCAGTTTCCATAGTTGCAGGCTTAGTAGCGTTTGTAGCTGTATTTCCTTTAACACCAGGTTCTGTATGTGTAACCTCTAAAACTACACTAGCAGGTAAATCAACAGATAGTGGCATATTATCTTCCGTATTGATTAAAACAGTTACTACCTCGCCTTCTTTCATTAGTGCTGGATTATCTAAAGCGGCTTCTAATAAACGGATTTGAGTATAATCTGCTTCATTCATAAAATGATAAAATTCTCCATCATTATATAAATATTGAAATTTATGAGTCTCTACACGTACATCTTCCAATTTATGCCCTGCAGAAAATGTGTTATCTAATACTTTTCCACTAGTTACACTTTTCATTTTTGTTCTCACAAAGGCAGGTCCTTTACCAGGTTTTACGTGTAGAAATTCTATTACTTTATAAATATCATTGTTATAACGAATACATAATCCGTTTCTAATGTCGCTTGTCGTTGCCATTTTGTTGTTAAGTTGTTTGTCGTTTAGTTGTTTGTTGTTGAGTTCTCCATCTACCGTCTTCCCAAAGAGAAAAAACTTTCCAATCCGTTATCCGTCTTTTTTCTCGCTTCTTTTCTCTTTATTCTTTTATCTTAAAATTAATTTGATTTGAAATATCCTTTCATGATACCTCGATGAGAATTTTTTATAAACTGAAGAATTTCATCACGTTCAGGAGTTGCCTCCATTTCAGCTTCAATAATTTCAGCAGCTTGTGTATTATTATAATTTTTTTGATACAGTATTCTGAATATATCTTGAATTTCTCTAATTTTTTCTGCTGAAAACCCTCTACGTCTTAGTCCTACTGAATTAATTCCAACATAAGATAAAGGTTCGCGAGCAGCTTTCACAAAAGGTGGCACATCTTTTCTAACTAAAGACCCTCCAGTTACAAAAGCATGATTTCCTATGGAAACAAATTGATGAACCGCAGTCATACCTGCCAGAACAACATAATCGCCAATATTAATATGTCCAGCCAAAGTACTGTTATTAGAAAAAATACAATTCTTACCCACAATGCAATCGTGCGCAATGTGGCAATATGCCATTATTAAACAGTTGTCGCCTACTACTGTTTTCATTCTATCTGTTGTCCCTCTATTGATCGTAACACATTCTCTTATGGTGACATTATCGCCAATTTCAACAGTTGTATCTTCATCATTATATTTTAAGTCCTGTGGAACAGCAGAAATTACTGAACCAGGAAAAATATTACAATTCTTACCAATTCGAGCACCTTCCATAATGGTCACGTTGCTGCCTATCCATGTACCTTCACCTATTTTTACATTGTTATGAATAGTTGTAAATGGTTCAATAACTACATTTTTTGCGATTTTCGCACCGGGATGTACGTAAGCTAAAGGTTGGTTCATATTTATTTTACTTTTGAAATTTGAGCCATTAATTCGGCTTCAGCGCATAATTTACCATTGGCATAAGCATATCCTTGCATGTGGCAAATACCACGACGAATTGGAGTAATTAACGAACAGCTGAATATGAGAGTATCACCAGGCATTACTTTTTGTTTAAACTTAACCTTATCCATTTTCATAAAAAATGTTAAGTAATTTTCTGGATCTGGAACGGTATTTAAAACTAAAACCCCACCTGTTTGTGCCATAGCTTCAACAATTAAAACCCCGGGCATTACTGGAGCTCCTGGAAAATGACCTTTAAAAAACTCTTCGTTCATAGTCACATTTTTTGTGGCTATGACATGATTTTCGGTAAGTTCATATACTTTGTCTATTAACAAAAACGGTTGCCTGTGAGGTAACATAGCCATGATTTGCATCACATCCATTAAAGGAGGTTGGTTTAAATCTATATTTGGTACATTGTTACGACGTTCGTTCTTTATTATTTTTGAAAGTTTTTTTGCAAATTGTGTGTTAACAAAATGTCCGGGTTTATTTGCAATAACCTTACCTCTAATTCTGGTTCCAACAAGCGCTAAATCGCCTAAAACATCTAATAATTTATGTCTTGCCGCTTCATTAGGATGATGCAAAGTCAAATTGTCTAAAATGCCATTTGGCTTAACTGAAATAGAATCTTTTTTAAACGCTACTCTTAGCTTTTCCATAGTTTCAGGAGATAGTGCTTTATCTACATATACTATAGCATTGTTTAAATCGCCTCCTTTTATTAAACCATGTTCTAATAACATTTCTATTTCATGTAAGAAACTAAATGTACGTGAGTCTGAAATATCCTTTTTAAAATCTGAAATATGATTTAACGTCGCATTTTGTGTTCCTAAAACTTTAGTTCCAAAATCTACCATAGTAGTAATTTGGTATTCTTTAGAAGGCATCACAAGAATTTCACTTCCAGATTCTTCATCTACATAAGATACAATATCTGTAATAACAAACTCTTCCCTACAAGCATCAAGTTCTACAACTTCAGCTTTTTCAATGGCTTCAACAAAAAACTTAGAAGACCCATCCATTATAGGAGGTTCAGAGGCATTAAGTTCTATTACAGCGTTATCAACATCTAATCCTACCAAAGCAGCTAAAACATGTTCAGACGTTTGAATCGTTACTCCATTTTTCTCTAAACAAGTTCCACGCTGTGTGTTTGTTACATAATTAGCATCAGCTTCAATTACAGGTTGCCCTTCCAGATCAACACGCTTAAATGATAATCCAGAATTAGCTGCAGCTGGTTTAAAAGTTAAGGTTACTTCTAATCCAGTATGCAATCCTACACCTTTTAAAGAAACGGCTTCTTTAATAGTTTTTTGTTTGATTTCAGTATTAACTATTCCCATTTATTCTTTTCTAAATCATTAATATTTTTAACAATAGTTGGCAAGTTTTTAAAATGAACATACGATTTATTGTAGTCACTTAATTTTATAGCTGGAGAGCCTTGTAAGATTTCGTCATCTTTAACATTTCTACCAATACCAGATTGTGCTTGTATTCTAACATTATTACCTATTGTTATATGTCCAGCTATACCAACCTGCCCTCCTATCTGACAATTTTTCCCAATTTTAGTAGAGCCTGCAACACCAGTTTGGGCAGCGATCACCGTATTATTACCAATTTCAACGTTATGTGCTATTTGTATTTGGTTATCTAGTTTTACACCAGTTCTAATAGTGGTTGAACCTAGAGTGGCTCGATCAATAGTTGTTGCAGCACCTACATCAACAAAGTCTTCAATAATCACATTTCCAATTTGAGGAATTTTACTATAGCCCCCTTCATCATTAGGAGCAAAACCAAAACCATCAGCTCCTATAATAGCTCCAGAATTAATAACACAATTTTTACCTATTATAGTTTCAGAATAAATCTTAGCACCAGAAAAAACTATGGTATTATCATCTATTACGGTATTATCTCCTATATATGTGTTTGGAAATATTTTAACATTATTGCCCATAACAACATGTTCACCGATATAGCTAAATGCTCCAATATATACGTCATCACCATGTTTTGAAGAATCAGAAATAAACGAAGGTTGTTCTACTCCAACTTTATTAAGCTTCACTGAATTGTAATATTCTAGAATCTTTGAAAACGCCAAATATGCATCATCAACTTTTATTAGCGTCGTTTTTAAACTACTCTCAGGATCAAAAGTTTTATTTACAATTGTAACTGAAGCTTTGGTAGTATAAATATGTGGCGTGTACTTAGGGTTTGCTAAAAAGGTTAAAGCACCTTCAAAGCCTTCTTCAATTTTAGCAAGTTTTGATACTTCAATATCAGGATTCCCAACTACATCGCCTTCTAATATTCCTGCTATTTGTTGTGCTGTAAATTTCACACTTTGAAAGTTAGATTTTGTTTTTTGTTTGATTCACGCAAAAATAAGAAAAATGTGCCAAACCCACATTATGCATTAGAAAATCTATTACATCTTAAAATGACTTCAAAATATAACGCTTTGCTACTTTTTAAAGTTTAACCGTAACTAGGCTATGCTAAAACCTTAAAAAGCCATATTTTATTGTGATTTTAAACTTCATAACGATCTTCTAATGCATAATGCGGGTTATAGTTTAACCTTAGGGTAACATATATAATATTTTGTAACAGGTTTTGATAACGCCTTAAGATTCAATTGGTCTGATGCTTTAACGATATCTTCTATCTTTCCAGACTTATGCAATATATTAATGCCTTTAGTATTTAGTTGATAAGCTTGATTTGAAATACTTCCAGTAAACACAAAATATTTTGCATCTTCTTCTGAAATATTATACTTACTAATTATAGTTTCAATATGCTTCTTCAAACTACCTTCTTTGATTTTTTTATTTTTTAGTTTAATCTGAAGTAAGTTTCTATTAATTATCATCTCGCTTAAATTACTAAGCACAAAATCTTTATGATGTTGCCATTGTTTCATTGCCGATATAATATCATAATCATCTAACTGTGAAAAGACTTCAAGTGTATCATTTTTAAAATTGATAATAGATATTTTATTTTTCAAAAAATACAATAGCGCATCACTTGCTTGAAGTTTATGTCCCAAATCATGTAATTCTTTAGCGCGCTTCAATACCCTAATTAACAACTGTTCTGCAACTAAACCAGTTTTATGCAAATACACTTGCCAGTACATTAAGCGTCTAGCTATAATAAATTTTTCAACACTATAAATACCTTTTTCTTCTACAACTAGCGCATCATCAACTACATTCAGCATCGTTATTAAACGCTCACTATTTATATTGCCTTCTGCAACTCCTGTGTAAAAACTATCACGTTTTAAATAGTCTGCCCTATCCATATCTAATTGTCCGGAAATAAGCTGGCACATAAATTTTCTTGGGTATTCCCCTTTGAAAATTTGAATGGCAAGCGTTAAACTTCCGTTAAATTCTTCATTTAAACGTTCCATAAATAACAACGAAATGGCTTCATGAGAGACATTATTCACTATAGAATGTTCCATGGCATGCGAAAACGGACCATGACCAATATCATGCAGCAAAATAGCAACATAAAGACCCGTTTCTTCCTCGTCAGAAATTGTAACCCCTTTAAAACGAAGCACATTAACCGCTTGCTGCATTAAATGCACACAACCAATAGCATGATGAAATCTGGTGTGATGCGCCCCAGGATATACCAAATATGACATCCCCATTTGTGTAATTCTACGTAAGCGTTGAAAATATTTATGCTGTATTAAATCGAAAATGAGCGAATTTGGAATAGTAATAAATCCGTAAATTGGGTCGTTTAATATTTTAAGTTTGTTCAAACTTTAATTTTTTACATTTAATATTTACAAATATAGGGATATGAGCCCATAATGGGCAGTTGAAATAAAAACGTTTTTATGAAACAAAAAGCTAATTATTTCTAATAATTTTAATAATACTTTAAATAGATTACTATGATAAAAATACTTTGGGTTGATGATGAAATTGATTTGCTTAAACCACATATTTTATTTCTTGAAAAGAAAAACTATAAAGTTACAACTTGTAATAGTGGTACTGAAGCCATTGATATCTTAGATGAAGAAAATTTTGATATAGTGTTTTTAGATGAAAACATGCCAGGTCTTACTGGTCTTGAAACTTTGCATGAAATTAAAGAGAAAAAAGACAACCTTCCCGTAGTAATGATAACCAAAAGTGAGGAAGAATACATCATGGAAGAAGCTATTGGTAACAAAATAGCTGATTATTTAATTAAGCCTGTAAATCCAAATCAGATTCTGTTAAGTTTAAAAAAGAACTTAGATCATTCAAGACTTATTTCAGAAAAAACAACTTCGAACTACCAACAAGAGTTTAGAAAAATCGCTATGGATTTAGCTATGGTAAATAGCTATGAAGAATGGGTGAACTTATACCAAAAATTAATTTATTGGGAAATTCAGTTAGAAGATATTGAAGATGTTGGTATGTTTGAAATTTTAGAATCTCAAAAAAACGAAGCGAATATTCAATTTGGGAAGTTTATTGAAAAAAATTATGCACATTGGTTTAAACCGCATACCGATGCACCAATAATGTCTCATACCTTATTCAAAGAAAAAATAGTTCCAGAATTAAGCAAAGAACAGCCAACCTTATTAGTTGTAATTGATAATTTACGTTACGATCAGTGGAAAGTTTTTGAGCCTATCATTAGTAATTATTTCAAAAAAGATAAGGAGGAAGCTTTTTTCAGTATCCTGCCAACAGCTACCCAATATGCTAGAAATGCTATTTTTTCAGGATTAATGCCAAGTGATATGGAAAAACTATTTCCGCAGTATTGGAAAAATGATACTGATGAAGGTGGAAAAAATATGCATGAAGCTGATTTTTTAGAGACACAAATGAAGCGTTTGGGCTTAACAAATTTAAACTATGAATATCACAAAATTACAAATCTTAAAAAGGGAAGAAAATTAGCTGATAATTTCAAATCATTAAAAGACAACGATTTAACAGTTGTAGTTTATAATTTTGTTGATATGCTATCACATTCTAAAACCGAAATGGATGTCGTTAAAGAATTGGCATCAAACGATAAAGCATATCGGTCTTTAACACTTAGTTGGTTTAAAAACTCCCCACTTTTAGATATGATTCAGCAAGCACAACAATTAGGTTTCAAATTAATCCTAACTACAGACCATGGCACTATAAATGTAAAAAACCCTTCTAAGGTTATTGGTGATAGAGATACCAGTTTAAACCTGCGTTATAAAACAGGAAGAAGCCTAACTTATGATAGCAAGGATGTACTGGCATCGAAAGACCCAAAGGAGCTGCATCTCCCTTCAATTAATATGAGCAGTTCTTATATTTTTGCAAAAAGTGATTTGTTTTTTGCTTACCCAAACAACTATAATCATTATGTTAGTTACTACAGAAATACCTATCAACATGGCGGTGTTTCTTTAGAAGAAATGGTTATTCCTTTCGCTGTTTTTAATCCCAAATAAATCCATAAAAAGCATATATCATCGATGAAATGCAATTTTATTTAGGTTTTTTAAATTATTATAACTAATATTGTATATAAATTTTATTTAAATTGAATATTCGCTATGGTTTAAATGAGGTTGAGCAAGCAGCAAAACACCTTTTAAAAAATTCTAAATCAAAGACATTATTGTTCTATGGAGGTATGGGTGTTGGAAAAACAACCCTTATAAAAACCATAGTAAAACTGTTAGGTAGCGAAGACGAAGTTAGTAGCCCAACGTTTTCAATTGTAAATGAATATAAATTAAAAGATGAAAAAATTTATCATTTTGATTTATACAGAATTAATGATTTAGAAGAAGCTTACAATTTTGGAATTGAAGATTATTTAGATTCTGAGTATTGGAAATTAATTGAATGGCCCGAAAAAATAGAGTCGATTTTATATGATGATTTTGATTGTATTGAGATAAAATTAGACACTGAAAACAACCGTATTTTAAGTTTAAATAAAACAGAAACAAGCCAATAACTAATAGCTTATGACGCATAAATAGCATATTCTCCAGTAATATTTTGAAGTTTTACGGGAAACCCACATCATGAATTTTAAAATTCATTGTTTTTAACATAATTTTAACATTTGTTGATTTACTTCAAGATAGTCTTTATTTACATTTGGGTATTAATTAATTAAAATCCCTTAAAATTATGAAGACTAAAAAGTATTTAATTGCAATCGCAATTTTTGGAGGTATATTGTTTATAGCTAATGCAGCTAACCAATATAACGTAGATGTTGAACAAACGGCAAAAATCGAAAAGAAATCTAGACCAATCGTTGCTTAAAGAAAAAAAGGTAACTAAGGGATTGATATTAGGTAGTATAATTGCTACTCTTATATCTTTAACACCTTATTTATTTTCTTTATATGAAAGTGTTCCAGTACAACGTGTATGGAGCACTTTTTTATTTACTTATGATAGTAGCCTTTGGGAAGATGCCAATTATGCTATGTGGGTTTTTACTGGTAAAATTATCCCTTTATTTTTATTATTTATATGGTTTTTTACCTGCAGACATTGGTGGTATCATTCTCTTTTAGTACCCATAGCCATGTATTTATTTCAAATTTTTCAAGTATTTAATGCGGAAAATAAATTTATGGATGAATTTCAATTAATCTATATGATTCCGGTTATGGCAATCATTATACCTTCAATTTATTTAATTAGAGCCCGTATATTCAACAAAATTAATGATGCCAATAAATCTTTAGAGGAATTAGAAGAAGAGTTCAAAATATCTCCAAAAAACTTTTGGAATAAAATAAAACAATATTTTTAATTTAATTATGACAGATCCTGTATTTAAAATTGTTCTTTTATCTATAGTTATAGCATCGTTTATACCAACACTGGTTTTACTGTATAAACATTATAAAAAGAACAAAAAGTGATTCTAATTTTTAATTATTATTTCTTAGCCTATCTCTTTCGTTCAAATCAATACTCTTTTTATTGTTTGTTAATCTGAAGTTTCCAAACTGATAATTAAATCCAAATACAAATAATCTATTTTCAAATTGAAATTTAGAAAAAATATCTTGGTTTAAGTACTTGGTGGTCGTATTAAAATTTTGTGTGTTGAAAATATCCAACACTCCTATATTAAAAGAAGCCCTCTTATTCCCAAATGTCTTTCTTAAATTAATATCTAAACTTGATGTAAAACTAGTGTCAGTTGGCCCATCGTTAGTTGGAGATAAATAATTAAAAGACACATCTGCAACTAAACTTTTATCTTTTAAAAAAGTAAAATAGTTAATAATTTCTGAATAAAAACTCCATTTATCTCCAACAAATGAAATAGCATTACTCTCAATTGGATTAAACTTATTGTTATAATAATATACTGATGATAAAACATATAAATTCCAATAATTATTTAATGCCACATAAGTTGTAAAATCTAAACCATAGGAAATTGATTCATCAGTATTTGTGTTTTGATATACTAATAAATTTCTGTTGTTATCTTGATAAAAATATTGTAAAGTAGGATCTTTCTCATACCTATAATATAATTCAAAAGTATAATCCTTATTAAATGTATACCCCAAAATAAATTGATCATCAATTTGAGGCTGCAAATTAGGGTCTCCTGTTATAAACGTATTGTCATTTAAAAAATATTTAAATGGATTTAATTGACTATATCTTGGGCGGTATATGCGTTTGTTATAGTTAAAATAGATATCATTATTATCATTTACTCTATGCAACAAATGGAAAGAAGGAAAAAACTTTACATAATCGTTTTTATTTACTTGATTTGTTGATAATGAATTCCCTTTAATATCAGTTAATTCAGTTCTTAAACCCAATTTTAAACTCCATGAATCCCAATCTTTTGAGTAACTAGTATATACTGCATAATTAGTTTCATCATATAAAAACGTATCAGAATTTTGTAAATCTAGCTCTCTAATACCATTTTCAAAGTTATACTGAGTTAGAATACTCTTAGAGTTTATATTGGATACTTTTACTCCAGCTTCAAACAGTCCTGAATCATTTACGGGCAATTCATAGTCTAATTGCCCTGTATAGAGTTTAATCTCTTGACTTGAAAATGTTTGAAATCTATTAGTTCTAATAAGAGATTCATCTGGAAATAAGTAATCAGTATCCACATTTTGAAAGCTAGAAAAGTCATAATTAGTATGATGCGCGCTTATTAGAAGCTTTTCTCCTTCTTTTTTAAACTTGTGGATATAATCTAGAGTAAATGCTAGATTAAACGTTTCATCAACTAATTTATTTTGAGTTATAAAGGTAGAATCTAATACTTTATTATTACTAAAAACATCGGTTATAGAATTGACATTGGTTTGCGTGTTTGCTCTGGGAGATAAAAGCATACTTGTTGAAAACCCCAAACTATTATTTTTATCTAACTCATAATCAATGGTAGCATTTATGTTTTGATTTGCTGTTTCGCGCGTTCTTTTAAAATCAGTTGCCCAACTTGTGGTTACTTGATTATTATCTATAAAATTTACAAACTCATCATTATTGCGAAAATCCTTTCTAGGGCTTATACTATAATTCAAATATGCATTGAGTTTTTTGGCTTTAAAAAAATGACTCGTTCCTAATGCATATTTTGGAAATTCACTGCCTTGTTTATAGTTACCAAAAACGCTACCGTTATAACCAGCAATAATATTTTTACTAGTTATTATGTTTATAACAGAACCGCCTTCGGCTTCATATTTAGCTGGTGGACTTGTAATAACTTCAATAGATTTTATATTACTTGCAGAAGTCCCCTCCAAAAGTTGCTGTACCTCATTTGAAGATAAATGCACGCGTCTATCATTAATATAAATTGTTGGTGTAGATTGTTTTACTGTAATTTTCTCATTATTTACCAAAACGCCAGGAGTATGTTTTAAAACATCCAAAACATTATTATTTGAAAGTGTTGAGTTTTCAACATTAAAAACTAATCTGTCAACCAATCTTTTTACGGTTGGCCTTTTTGCTACTACTGTAACTCCATCAAGTTCTTGCAAATTTTCTTTGAGTATCACTATTCCTAAGTCAATATGTTCATTCAGCGTTATTGCTTTTGAATAGTCTTCAAATCCTAAAAAACTTATTTTAATTGTATAATCACCTTTGTCAATATCATCAATTTTGAAAGCACCAAAATCATTAGTGGTTGAACCTTTTAGTATTTCTGAATTTTCCTTACTCATTATCACAACATTAGCGTATGCAATAGGTTCATTGTTTGAATCATTTACATTTCCACCAACACTAAATTGTTGTGAAAAACAAAACATCGTAGATAAAAAAATAAAACAGGGGAAAAATTTTCTAAGCATAGGCTAAATTACAGAAACAAACTTATAATAATTAATTTTTACATTTAAAAAGAATCTGATAAATTGTTATTTTATCTGATAAAATCAATAGTTATATCGCATTTATGCTTTTAGAATATGAAAACAATTATTTTTTTAGATTATATTCTAAGAACTCATCTTGACTATTTCTATTTCCTATAAAATGGCTGAAATTCGCCCATATTTCGTCTATTTTCTTATGCGTAGCGATGCTATGCCTATCAAAAATAGTCTCATCTGAACAAATTTTAGCTCATTTTCGGTTAAAAATTAAAAGTTAAGATGAGTTCTAATTAAAAAATTTATTTGTAATTTGAAATTTAATAATTTGATCTAATCCATGTCGAAACAACCACTTTCGCCTTTTACTAAGCAACAGCTTTTACCACAAGAAGAAACGCTTGAAATTTTTAAGAAAAAAGGAGAGTTATTCATAGGTATTCCTAAAGAAACTGCTTTTCAAGAAAAGCGTATTTGCTTAACCCCAGATGCTGTTTATGCTTTGGTAAATAATGGTCATAGAGTTTTAATTGAATCTGGTGCTGGAAAAGGTGCAAATTTTAGCGATAAAGATTATAGTGAAGCTGGAGCTGAAATCACAAAAGATACCGCCAAAGTATTCTCGTGCCCAATGATTTTAAAAGTAGAGCCCCCTACTCTAGAACAAATAAAGCTTTTAAATCCACAAACTATTTTAATTTCTGCTTTGCAGTTAAAGACTCAAACAAAAAAATATTTTGAAGCTCTAGCATCAAAAAGAATTACTGCGCTTGCATTTGAGTTTATAAGAGATACAGATGGTAGTTACCCTGCAGTAAGGTCGCTAAGTGAAATTGCTGGTACTGCATCTGTATTAATCGCTTCAGAACTACTTTCAGATGCCAAAAGCGGTAATGGCTTAATGTTTGGTAACATAAGTGGTGTACCTCCAATAGAGGTCGTTATTTTAGGGGCTGGTACAGTTGGTGAATTTGCAGCGAGAAGTGCTTTGGGACTTGGGGCTGGTGTAAAGGTATTTGATAATTCAATTACAAAATTACGACGTATTCAATCTCAATTAGGACGTCCTCTTTTTACTTCAACAATTCAACCTAAAAATTTACTTAAAGCATTAAAACGTTGCGATGTTGTTATTGGTGCGGTAAGAGGGACAAACAGATCTCCAATTGTAGTTTCTGAAGGCTTGGTACAGTCTATGAAAAAAGGAGCTATTATTATTGATGTTAGTATCGATATGGGTGGATGCTTTGAAACCAGTGAAGTTACATCACACAAGCAACCAACTTATATAAAGCACAATGTGGTGCATTATTGTGTCCCTAATATTCCTGCTAGATACCCGCGTACAGCAACAGTTTCAATTAGTAATATATTCACGCCTTATTTGCTGAAAATTGCTGAAGATGGTGGCATAGAAAATTCTTTAAGATTTGACAAGGGTTTAAAAAATGGATTGTACTTTTACCACGGTATTTTAACAAGTAAACCTGTAGGTGAATGGTTCGATTTAAAATACAATGATGTGAATTTGCTAATATTTTAATTAAATTTTCACCAAACCCTAAACATTTTAAATGACACTTATTCAACGCATTGGTTATTATCTTGGAGGTTTTTCCATAGGATTAGTTATTCTCGCTTTCTTTTTAAATGGTAAAAAAACATCTTGTAGTTATGGTCCTGATTCTCGAGTCTTAAAAAATATAAACTCAAAAAAACTAATTTACAGCCAAAATATTTCTACCCTTTTAGATAATAAAACTGTTGATTCTGCAGCTATAAACTATATTCTAAAAAAAGGTGATATTAATTTTTCTGAAAGCAACCCACGGGAAGAGCCATGTGGTGTTTATACTATAGAAGGTATGCACAATGATAACGAGGTTACTTTAACGGTTGAAAATTGTGATAGTATAGCAACCGTTTTAAAATTAATAATTGATAAATAACATGATAAAACGACTATTTGATGTTGTTTTTTCAGTAATCGGGCTGATACTACTCTTACTAGTCCTACTATTAATTTCTATTCTAATCAAATTAGACTCAAAAGGACCTGTACTTTTTATTCAAGGTCGCGTTGGAAAAAATAACGAGGATTTTAATATATATAAATTTAGAACTATGAGGGTACAGTCCGACATAAAAGGACTACTAACTCTTGGTAATAATGATTCAAGGATAACCAAAATGGGCTATTTCTTAAGGCGTTATAAAATAGATGAATTTCCACAACTTATTAATATCCTTAAAGGTGATATGAGTTTTGTTGGCCCTAGGCCGGAACTACGTTATTATGTGAATTTTTATAATGAAGATGATATGAATATATTTAAAGTGCGACCAGGTATTACAGGTTTAGCCTCTTTAAAATATAGAAACGAAGTTGAACTTTTAAAAGCTGCCAAAGACCCTGAAGAATTTTTCATCAAAACGATTATTCCTGATAAGTTGAACTATAATAAGGAGTATATAAGTAAGCGCAATTTCTTTTTTGACTTGAAACTTATAGGACTTACTATTGTTAAAGTGATTACCAAATAAGAATACGCGAAATTCTATTTCATAAGTTATTTGCAGTAAATAATAATTATTCATAATTTGCAAATGCATTTTACCCTAATAACCTATCGTTTTAACGAACGTTAAATAGCCCTTATGAATAAAGAAACTGCAAATCATATTGATGAACTGTTATATGATTCGGGCTTATTTCCTTCAAAAATTAAAAATCTTAAAAATATAGTCTCCTTTGATTTTTCTGATGAAATCATTTTAATAACTGGTGCAGCTGGTTCTATTGGTAGCGGGCTTACTAAACAATTAATTAACTGTAAGTACAAAAAACTTATTTTAGTTGATGTCGCAGAATCTCCGCTTTATGTACTAATAAAAGAATTAGAATTTGAAGATGTTAACCATATAGATTTTGTATTACTTAATGTTACTGATGAAGACTCATTAAAATATCTATTTGAAGCCAATACACCGTCTATTATTTTTCATACAGCAGCTTATAAACATGTACCATTAATGGAGGATAATGCCTATGAAGCGGTTAAATTAAATATATTTGGCACCAAATTACTTGCTGATTTCTCTCTTAAATATAAGGTGAAAAAATTTATTTTTATATCTACTGATAAAGCTGTAAACCCTGTTAGTGTCATGGGGATGACTAAACAGATTGGGGAAACCTATTTAAGCTTTTTAAATGAAAAAAGCGAGACAGAATTTATTACTGCAAGATTTGGAAACATATTTGGTTCTAATGGATCAGTTGTTCCTTTATTTAAAAAGCAAATTGAGTTTGGCCATCCATTAACTATCACAAATAATGATATTTCAAGATATTTTATAAGTAAATATAAAGCCTGTAACCTTATTCTAAAACTAGCTTCGACACGAGATTATCAAAGTGATTCATTTACCTTCAATATGGGCGAGCCTATTAAAATATTAGATATTATTGAAAGACTTCTTTTGTGTTATGATAATCTTGAAAATATACCCGAAATTAAAGTTATTGGTTTACGTCCTGGAGAAAAACTCAATGAAGATATCATTTCTGCTGATGAAATTCTTCTTTCAACTGAATACGAAGATATTTTAGCCATAAAACAAAAAAATGATTCTAAATCAATAAAAATAGATTTCACTCCATTATCTAACATGACGCCTTACATGTCTAACAAAGAAATAAAATCTATTTTACTCAATTATATTTAATTTTATGACTATCGGATAGTTTGCACATGAAGTCAACTTTTAAGTTTTGTAAAAAAACACCTCCCTCTATCCCTCCTTTCTAGGAGGGAAGAAATCGTTTCCCCTCTAAAAAGAGGGGATTAAGGGGTGTGTAGGCCTAAATTTAGCCGTAAATCGAATAATCCGGAAAAAAAGAGGATAACCTGATTGACAAAAAAAGTTTATGTAACAAATCCGATAGTCATATTTTATTTTAAAGACTTTGTTTTCTTCGGTTTTTTTCTTTTTTTATCAACGCTAATTCTCTTCCAGTTTGTCCAGCTACAGATGTGTTTTCTTCCGCGCGTCTAATCAAATAAGGCATCACATCTTTTACGGGGCCAAAAGGAATATACTTTGCAACATTATAACCTTTATTAGCTAAATTAAAACTAATATGATCACTCATGCCATATAATTGACCAAACCAAATACGAGGGTCATTGTTGAGTAACTTTTTTTCATTCATTAAATTCATCAAAAGATAAGAACTATCTTCATTGTGGGTTCCTGCAAACAAAGACATACAATCCAAATGATCCATCATATAATACAAACCATTATTAAAATTCTGGTCTGTTTCAAATTTGCTTTCACATATTGGGGATTTATAATCTTTTTCTTCAGCTCTATCATTTTCCTTTTCCATATAGGCGCCACGTACCAATTTAAACCCTAGAAAATAATTGCCTTTTTTAGCTTTTTCATGTTCCTTTTCTAAGAATGCCAACCTATCATGTCTATACATTTGTAAGGTATTATAAACTATGGGCTTTTCTGTATTATAAATAATCATTAAATTGGTAATAAGGGCATCACATGCATCTTGCATCCAACTTTCTTCAGCATCAATTAAAACGGCAACATCATTAGCCTTAGCTTTTTTACAAACAGCATCATACCTTTCTAAAACTCTAGACCACTCTTCTTCTTCATTTTCGGTTAAAGCTTCTCCGCTACTTATTTTTTCATATAAATAAAATCGTCCAAAACCACTTGGTTTAAATACTGCAATTGGTATAGCATCAATTTCATTTGCAAAATCGATTATTTTTAAAATTTTATCCTTGGCTGAATCAAACTCTTTCTCACTTTCTTTTCCTTCAACAGAATAATCTAAAACAGAGCTAACGCCTTTGTAATACATATTATCAATTACAGATAAACAATCTTCTTCATTCACACCACCACAAAAATGATCGAAAACCGTAGAACGAATTAAACCTTCAATTGGCAAGTGTGCTTTTATAGCAAAGTTAGTAGCCGCAGTTCCAATACGAACTAAGGGTTCTATAGAAATCATTTTAAACAAGAAATATGCGCGTTCTAATTCAGAGTCTGTCTTTAATGAAAAAGCAATTTCAGTATCGTCAAAAATTAAATCTGTGTTCATTTTGAAAATTTTGCGTAAAGATAATTATAGCTAAGTTATCATTTTATATAAAAACTCCTTAATTTCACAGCTTTTTAAAACAACAACTCTTTTATGGATTCTATTACAGCTAACAAGAGTATAATTCATTTTAATAATACCTGCTATACCTCTTTAAATCAACATATTGAGGATAATAATTTCTCTAATATTTTTATTTTAGTAGATGAAAACACGCATCTACATTGTCTGCCTAAACTTTTAGAAAAATTAGAAACAGATAAGACGATAGAAATTATTGAAATAGAATCTGGTGAAATAAACAAAACTATTGAAACTTGTGTTGGAGTTTGGAATGCCCTTTCTGAGTTGGATGCAGACCGGAAAAGTTTAATGATTAATATTGGTGGTGGTGTAATTACGGACTTAGGAGGATTTGTAGCTTGTACTTTTAAGCGAGGGATAGCTTATATAAATATCCCCACTACTCTACTATCCATGGTAGATGCCTCTGTTGGTGGGAAAACAGGTGTTGATTTAGGACATTTAAAAAATCAAATAGGTGTTATTAGCAACCCTGATTTAGTGCTTATAGATACACCGTATTTAGACACCCTACCTCAAGACCAAATGCGTTCTGGATTAGCAGAAATGCTTAAACATGGCTTAATTACAGGGGAAGGTTATTGGAATAAATTTCAAGATTTATCTAAACTTTCACTTGATAATTTAGATGAATTAATATATGAATCTGTTATCATAAAAAGAGATGTTGTTACAGAAGATCCTTTTGAAGATGGGTTGCGTAAAACTTTAAATTTTGGGCATACATTGGGTCATGCCATAGAATCCTACTATTTAAGTAACCCAAATAAAACGACTTTATTACATGGCGAAGCTATTATTATAGGCATGATTTTAGCATGTTATATGTCAACAGAATTAGTTGGATTCCCAAAAGAAACAACAGACAGCATAAAAAAACTATTTCTTAGTTATTATGATAAAGTGACCATTGAAAAAAACGACTATCCTGCTATTATTGAGTTACTAAAATATGATAAGAAGAACAATCATGGTAATATCAATTTTGTGCTTTTAGAATCTATTGGAACATGTAAGATTGACTGTTTGGTAGATAATAAATTAATAATTGAAGCTTTTGAGTTTTATACAAGTTAATATTTTGGATTAAATTATACTCACAAAAAGAGGCTGTCTGAAAAGTCAAAAACGAATTAATTTGTCACATTGAGCATTGGTGAAATGAAAACATTTTTTCATTGAAAGCACCTTGCGAAGCAAACCGAAATGCATTGAAAATCAAAACAATAAGGTTTTCGACTGCGCTCAAACTGACACTGAGAATGACTTTTCAGACAGTCTCTTTATATGATTTTTTTTTAAGATTTTTTAAATCTACTAAAAAACCCTTTCTTCTTTGGCTTACCATAATATCCATATTTCGCACCATAACCAAAATTAGACTGTTTTACATCATTAACAACAAGCATCATGTTATTAAGTTTATTTTCTGCATGTAACTGTTTCGCAAAATTTAATATTTTCTTCTCTGTACGATCTGCTCGTGTTACATATATTGTGTGACCTGCGTATTGGCTAATTAATAATGTATCAGTAACGAGCATTGATGGTGCTGTATCTACAATAACGTAATCATAGTTTTCTGAAACGCTATCAAATAAGTCTTTTATTCTTTCACTCATTAATAATTCAGCAGGGTTTGGTGGTACTTTACCTGAAAGTAAAATATCAATACCTAAATCGTTTATTTTATAGGTATTAACTGTTTCAGATATTTCAACAGATTTATCAACTAAATAATCAGTTAATCCTAACTTTGTTCTATCAGTACTTTTATCTTTTTTATTCTTAATTGCTGAATAAATTTGAGGGTTTCTAATATCAGCACCAAGTAGCAAGACTTTTTTACCTGTATTAGCAATAGTAAGCGCCATATTTAGGCCAATAAAAGACTTACCCTCACCGTTTATGGTTGACGTCACGAAAACAACGTTATTATAGTTTTCAACGTTTTTACTGCGCCTTATATAATCAAAGTTTGTTCTTATAATCCTGAAAGATTCTGATAAAATAGATCTGTCATTGCGCTGAATTAAACCGTTGTCATTTCTGGATACTCTTGGAACTTCTCCTAAAACTGTGATGTTTTTAATAACATTTTCTAAATCTTCTTTATTGTGGATTTTTGTGTCCAATAATTCTTTAATATAAATAAAACCAAAAGGAATAAGTATTCCAACCATAATAGAAGCTAAATACACCATAGTTTTTTTTGGTGATACAACAATATAATCTGTATGTGCATCATCTATAACTTTTGCATTTGGTGACGTCGATATTAGTGAAATGGTAGCCTCTTCCCTTTTTTGCAAAAGATACAGATATAAAGTTTCTTTAACTCCTTGCTCTCGCTCAATATCTCTTGATTTACGAACTTGCCCAGGTACTGCATAAATTTTTGAACTAATTTTAGCTGATTGATTTTCTAAGCTCCTAATTTGAAGCTCCAAAGTTTTTGATGAATTATCTAAACTTTCACGAAGGTTATTTTTCAGAGTATTTAATTGTTGATCTAAATTTACTATTATTGGATTTTTTTCATTTGAACTCGTTAAAAGTCTATCTCTATTATCTAAAAGTTCATTATACTTATTAGCAATCAAATTCATAGAATCATCAGATAAACCTATATTTGATGGAATTCGTGCAAAAGAATCTTCATTTATTTGATTCTTCATGAAATTAATCTTACTAAATTCTGTTCTATTAGTAGCTAATTGCTGTTCTGTTTGTGCATTTGATTCTAAATATAAATCAGCTTCAGATGAAATATTAGTTAATTTATTTCCAGTTTTGAATAACTCAATTTCATCATCAACTTTTGAAAGATCTGTCTCTATCAAATCAATTCTTTTATTAATAAAATCTGCTGTATTATTAGACTTGGCACTTTTCTCTTCAATAGAAACTCTATTATATTCTGCAATCAAATTATTAACAACGGCAACAGCCCTATTACCAGAAGGGTCATTTAAAGACAAATTGATTACTTTGGATCCTTCAGCTACTGATGAAATTCGAATTACTTTTTTATATCTCTCAGCTACTTTATCTAAAGGAATAATTTTTACATTAATAGTTTGTCCAACTAAATTTAATAAATTCTCAGTATTTGGGGTCACTATAATATCGTTTATTGGGGTTGAAACATTTTTTCCAAAAAACATTTTTTTTAATATAATCTCCTCTTTTTGTTTTGATTCATATATAAAATCAAATGTTGTTTCTGATGTAATTAATATACTAAAATAAAAATCTGACTCATAAATAATAGAATCCTGCTCAATAAAATTAACTTTAATGGGTGATTTATCTATAGGAAAATATTGAGTATCATGAAGTCGTCCTTTAGCAAAGAACTGTTTATTTAATTGTAATTTTTTCACAACCCCTTCCATTAACTTTCGCGATTTTAGTACTTCAATCTCATCCTCAATCAGTTCACTATCGGCACTGGATAATAGACCCATATCCCTAAGGACTGCTTCAGCTGGGTTAGAACCATTATCATTTTCCATAAGCATAATCGTTGCCTTGGCATTGTAGTCAGGTGTTGAATATCTTAAATAAAAAAAAGCAAATGCGATACAAATTATAACACTTAAAACAAACCATTTCCATTGTTTTAAGTATGCTCCAATTTCTTTTTTTAAGTCAAAACTATCTGTTGGATTCACAGAATTTATTTTATTCATGTTTAAATTTATAAACTATCTTCGTGTTACGAATATTAATGCAGTAGTCACTAAAAAAGATGTAATACTAATAATCGTTCCAATTCTAGAATCGCCAGAAGCACTACTTCTAGCGGAGTTATTGGGTTCAATATAGACAACGTCGTTCTGAGTTAAATAATATACTGGAGAATTAAATAATTCTTTATTAGTTAAATCAACTCTTGTATAGGTTTTTGTTCCATTAAAATCTCTGACAACTAATATGTTTTCTCTTTTCCCTTTAATGGTTAGATCACCAGCCAAAGCGACAGCTTCTAGTATTGTTATTCTTTCACCTGAGACATCATATCTTCCGGGTGATCTCACTTCTCCTATAATAGAAATTCTAAAATTTAGAATTCGTATATTAACTATTGGATCTTTAAGATATAAAGAAAGTTTTTCTTTGAATAATATTTTTGCTTCTTCGACTGTTAAACCAAGTAGTTTAACCTTACCTAAGACAGGATAATCTATATTACCATCAATATCAACTAAATAATCTATAAGTTGTGGGTTTGAATTTGTGCTTCCGCCTAGGTACAAATTAAAAGGAGCTACCGCTTCTATATCAAAAGTTGAAACGAATACACTTACGATATCGTTTACTTTAAATTTAGGGGCGAATGTATCTGTATCAACAACGGTTTCGAAATCTTTGGCATTCTGAAAATATATAACTTCTTTTTTAGTAACACATGATGACAATGAAAGTAATAAAATTATACCCGTTATTGTAAACTTCGTTTTAATATAATTAAATATCATGTTATATGGATTTGGGGAGTAAAATACGAGATTTAAAATAAAATTCTATTGAACAGACTTAAAAACTTTAGAATCCTTAGAATTATTTTCTATGATACCCTTAGCTTTTTTATAGATTTGAACTCTGGTATCAAACTTTTCGTATTCTGAATTATTAGATTTATATTCAGGTATTAAACTCTTCATTTTCATAACAATGTTATTATTTTGAAAACGATTTGTTATACATAGCTCTTCAATATCAGACTTTATACTGGCGTAATCTAATTCTCTAGTTTTACTTATTAATATTTTTTTATGATAAGTAGATAATGTGTTTTCTCCATTAGCTAATAATTCTTCATATAATTTTTCACCTGGTCTTAATCCGGTAATTTTAATATCAATGTCTTCAGGGTATCTTAAGCCTGAAAGCTTAATCATATTCTTAGCCAAATCATAGATTTTTACAGATTCTCCCATATCAAATATGAATATCTCACCACCTTTTCCCATTGTTCCTGCTTCAAGCACTAACTGAGAAGCTTCAGGAATAGTCATAAAAAATCTAGTAATATCTTTATGTGTTAACGTCAAAGCACTACCAGCTTCTATTTGCTTTTTAAATAAAGGAATAACGGAACCATTAGAACCTAGAACATTACCAAAACGTGTCGTAATAAACTTAGTTTTACTTTCTTTTTGAAGGCAACTGATATACATTTCTGCCATTCGTTTTGTTGCTCCCATAACACTTGTTGGGTTAACAGCTTTATCTGTGGAAATAAAAACGAATTTTTTAACATTGTAGCGCGATGCAGTATCTGCTAGTAATTTTGTTCCGTTAACATTTATTTTTATAGCTTCATACGGCGCTTTTTCCATCAGTGGTACATGTTTATATGCAGCAGCATGAAATACCATAGTTGGTTTATGATTTTGAAAAATAGCATCTATTCTCAAGCCATCTCTTATATCAGCAACAATGGCAGTATAATTATGTTTTCCATCTCGCTTTAAATCCTGTTGTACATCATAAAGAGGAGATTCAGCTTGGTCAACTAAAATTAAATGTTTAACGTCAAAATTTGAAAGCTGATTTACTAATTCGCTACCAATAGATCCTGCAGCACCAGTAACAAGAACTGTTTCACCTCTAAATTCGTTTAATAGATTAGGGTTATCAATTTCAATTGGTGCTCGTCCTAATAAGTCTTCAATTTGTACTTGCTTAATTTGTTTAGCACTTAACTCCCCATTAACCCACTGTTCAATTGGTGGTACTTTTGTAACTTTAACTTCAGAATCAGATAAGTTATCAAAAAGTTTCATCAATTTATTAGTGTCTACATTATAATGGGCTACAATAATTTCGTCTATATCATTTGAAGTCATATAATTTTCATCTAAATGCGCATAAGATATAATGGGCACTCCATTAATTAATTTTCCATGCTTTTTAACATCATCATCAACAAAGGCTATGATATTAAAACTTGTTCTTGCATTACTTAGCAGCGCATTATAAGTTATAATCGCTGAATCTTCTGTACCATAAATTAATACTCTTTTTGTTAACAATAATTTACATTTAAAGTATTTGTAAGTCATCTTAAAAAGTAATCTACAAGCGCTAAGCACTACAAAACTTAACAAAGCATGAATAACTATTATTGAAAGCGGAATTGTAAATCCTGGTACCACACCTGTAAGTCTATTTAACAAAATGACAACAGCACAAGTTAAAGACATTAAAGCTATAGATTTAAATACGTTCACAACATCCGTAAACCCGGTATGTCTAATAACACTTTTAAAAGAACCAATTACTAAAAAACTTAGAGCGGATACTACTAAAACAAATGGTATCTGAAAGAAAAATTGATTTATATCAAAATTAAGTGTAAAATTAAATCTTATAAAATAAGCTAAAAAGAATGTAGCTAGAATTAAACATAAGTCAATTCCAAATACAAGCCATTTAGAGGCATATTTTTGTGAATAATAGGCAAAGTAGTTATTTATCATAATTTGAGGGTATTTATAATATTATTAAGTATTCTTAGAAGGTCATCTTGACTTAAGTTAGATCCACTTGGTAAACAAAGTCCCTTTTCAAAAAGTTTCTCGGATGTGCCATTAGTAAAATGCAAATAACCTTTAAAAACGGGTTGCATGTGCATGGGCTTCCAAAGTGGTCTAGATTCTATATCGTCTTTTAATAATTCTAATCTTAATTTTTCTCTAAGTTCGTATGATGCAGTCTCAATACAAGTAATCCATCTGTTTGAGAAGAAATTTTCGGGTTCTTCTAAAAAAGTAATCTCTTTATATTGAGATAAATGCTGTTTGTAAAAATCGAAATTCATTCTTCTCGCTTCCACCCTATCATCAATCACTTCCATTTGCCCTCTACCTATTCCAGCTAAAACGTTACTCATTCTGTAGTTAAAACCAATTGAGGAATGCTCATAATGTGGCGCATGATCTCTTGCTTGGGTTGAGAAAAAAACAGCTTTCTCTTTTAATTTATCAGTGCCTAGAATTAAGGCGCCACCACCAGAAGTTGTAATTATTTTATTACCATTAAATGATAGTATTCCCATATCTGAAAGGGTACCACATTCTTGGTTAAAATATGTGCTTCCTAAGGCCTCAGCACTATCTTCAATAACAGGGATATCATACTTTTTAGCTATTGCATTAATTTCATTAGCTTTATATGGCATACCATATAAATGAACTGCAATTATAGCTTTAGGTTTTTTATATTTTTCAATTCTATCTTTAATAGCTATTTCTAGTAACTCAGGAGACATATTCCAGGTATCAGATTCACTATCAATAAATACAGGTGTTGCGCCTTGATAAATAATTGGATTAGCGGAAGCTGAAAATGTAAAACTTTGACATAAAACTTCATCGCCTTGCGACACATCAAGCAATTGTAAAGCTATATGAATAGCAGCAGTTCCTGAACTTAGTGCAGCAACATATTTACCACCTCCCAAATAGTTTTTCAAATCATTCTCAAAACCATCTACATTAGGGCCTAGTGGAGCTATCCAATTTGTTGAAAAAGCTTCATCAACATATTTTTGCTCCGAGCCTCCCATGTGTGGTGATGAAAGATATATTTTTGTTTTAGTCAACACTTAAATTTAATTTTCAAATTAGACATATAAGCTTATCACCATAGTTAAACAAACTACACTGTTTAATAGCATAAAAATAAATTTCGGATATTCCCTCTTGCATAAGTAACAAAATCAATTATTATATTAATAGCTAAAATAAAACTTGTATTAAACGCTTTAAAAATATTTATAAACTAACCTAATTAGATGTATAGATTAAATTTGAGAGTCTTGAAATATATTTAATTTACCTTTTAATACAATTAAATCAATAATGCTATTAATCAATTCAATTCTGTTTAACAGTGTAAATTTAGTAATTGTTTTAATGCAAAAAGATTAGAATTAGGTTAATTCGCTAAAAGCCATATTAAAATCGGTTAACTACATTCTTACTTTTTTAAAACAGAAAAAATAGTAGATTATCGATATCTAACACAACAATCTAGCATGCAAAATTATAATTAGCCATCTATAGTAAAATAACGAGAAAACCTTGAATTTGGATGCTAAATTTAACAAGCTTAAATAAAGAAAATATGAGGAATAATTAAAAGAAATAGTTTTAGACTAAACTAGCTTCTACATCATAACACAACTTTTACTCTTTTTAAAGATTTTCTAATTATTATATTGCATTTATAAAAAATATATGCGTGCTTTACAGAAAAAATAAGCATGTGCGGTATATACTTAACTAATATTCCTTTCGAAGAAAATCTTGTAAAAGAAAAATTAGATTCTATTTCTTTTAGAGGTCCTGATTATACAGATATAAAAAAAGTAAATAATCTCACGCTCGGGCATCTAAGGCTTTCTATTTTAGATTTAGATGCCCGATCTCATCAACCTATGATTCACGAAAATCTTCATATCGTGTTTAATGGTGAAATTTACAATTATAAAGATATAAAAGATGAACTCTTAAAAAAAGGGCATAATTTCAAGACAGAAAGTGATACAGAAGTACTTTTAATAGGGTATAAGGAATGGGGAGAGGGAATACTCCAAAAAATAAATGGCATGTTCGCTTTTTGCATTTATAATACAAAAAGTAATACCATATTTTCAGCAAGAGACAGATTAGGAGTAAAACCGTTTTATTATTATTGGAAGGATGCTCAATTTGAAATTTGCAGTCAAATAAGACCATTACTTAAGAATAAAAAAATAAACGAAGAAGCCGTTTCAATGTTTTTGGATTGCAAGTTTATCCCTAGCCCATATACCATTGCTGAGAATGTTCATAAACTTCCTCCTGGGAATTTCATGAAAATAGATTTAAATTCTAAAGAATTTGTAATTAAAGAATATTGGAATTTAGATTATGTGAAAACTCGAAATATTCCTTATGAAGATGCAAAAATTGAACTTCATGATTTATTAATAGATGCGGTAAAAATTAGACTTCAATCAGATGTTCCTATAGGTTCTTTTTTATCTGGAGGTATTGATTCCGCATTAATATCTAGTATTGCTGCAAAAGTATCAGACACACCTATAAATACCTTTTCGATAGGATTTAAAGATCCAGAATATGACGAAAGTAAAATTGCCGAACAATATGCTAAAATAATAGGTTCAAATCATAAAACAACTATTTGTAGTACAGAAGACATTTTTAAGTTAATACCCAAACTTGTGGAGGTTTACGATGAACCTTTTGCTGACAGTTCTGCATTACCCTCTCTATTATTAAATTCGGTTACAACTGAACATGTTACAGTGGCACTTTCAGGCGATGGTGGAGATGAAAGTTTTATGGGGTATCATCATTTTGAATCGCTTGACAGAAATGAAACTATAATGAATATTCCTTATGGTATTAGGAAATTTTTATCAAAACCTGCTTTACTAAGTTTTTTTGGATTAAATTCTCATAGAGTCAGAAATGCACTAAACACCAAAACCAAAAATGACTTTATTGAAAATATTTTTTCTAGAAAAGGTTTTTTATTGAAAGAGAAGAAACAAGAGTATATGAAGTATTATCAAGGCTACAAAAAATGGTCTTCAAACTTTTTACAAAAAGCAGCCGATTTGAATATTAAACTATGGTTAGAAAATGATAGTAATGCTAAAGTAGATCGTGCAAGTATGGCTTATTCTGTTGAAGTTAGAAGCCCATTTATAGATTTTAGAGTTATTGAGTTTGCTAGATCTTTACCCATGTCTTACAGATATGAAAAAGGCAGACAGAAAAAGATTTTACGAGATATACTAAAAGAATATATACCAGAAGAAGTTTTTGACCAACCAAAAAAGGGTTTTGCAGTACCAATTGGCGATTGGATGCGAAGCGAATTAAAAGAAGAATTTCTTTCAGCGTTGAATGATGACTTTTTAAACAAAGTACCAAACTTAAATATTGAGAAGTTTAAGAAAATATTGAATGAACACATGTCTAAAAGACATGACCATACTGAAAATATTTGGAAATTATATGTTTTGAGTAAGTGGTATAATGAATTCGGGTTTAGATAAATTTATTTATCCAAACCCGAATAACAAAATTTTATTTACGACACTTATTTAATTCTTGTCTACTGAATTTAGAAATTCTTCTAAATTAGTGAAACCATCACCATCTTTATCGCCGTTGTTGTCTGCTAAATTTGGATTAGTCCCATACATGTTTTCCCAAATATCAGCCATACCATCATTATCTGTATCATATCCTGCGGGTCTTGTATTAATAGGTGTACTGCTCACACTAGCAACAAAATCAGCATAGCGTTGTTCATCAAACCAACTACGGATAGAACTTTCCATTGTATAGGCTTCATAAGAACCTTCACCACCATTCATAATATTTATGTATGCTGTATCATTAGCATCAAGATAAGTTGATATTGTACCGTCTGCATTTAAACTAGCGTTTGCACCTACATCTGCTATTACATCAGTATAAGCTTCTGTAGCTGTTTGTATTGGCATAGGAGCACCTATTAATGTATATTGAGTGCTTGTGAAGTTTGAAGCATCTGCGTATGTTGTCTGCGCTCCACCGTCTAAGTTTACCCACAATACCCTGTTATCAGCTAATGGGTCTGTAAACTGCCCTTTATCAGCTATATTCCCTGCTGTATAAATTTGTGCTGAATCATTGTTTGGGTCTATAATTGTATTTAATTCCTTTTGTGAACCACCACCTTCTAAGCTAGTCCTTCCACCCATAGCATAATAATTATTAATATGATTTAACTGAATGTCTCCTCTAAGAGTAGTTAATCTATATTGGTGGTTTTGTATAACGTTGTTAATAATATCAACTCTGCTGTCGCTCGATGTGTTAGGATGTCTATGTGATACATTCCAAAACAAAGAGTTTAAAAAGCTATTATCCCAACTATTTGCGGAAACATCAGAATCCCCAAACAAAGAACCTGTTTTACTATCAGCTATTAACATTCTTTGATAGGTTACATTATGTGTTAAAACCCCTCGCAAACTTACTGTTTCATCACCCCCATAACTAGCAGACACATGATCCATAATAATATTATAAGCACCGCTACTACTACCGTAAAACTCAAATGCATCATTACCAGATTCAAATGGTCTGATTCTGATATATCTAATAATAATATTGTTACAAGCTTGCCCTTTAAACCTGGAACCATTTGAAGATGTAATTGTTATTCCTCCTATTGGGGCTGTTTGTCCTGCAATAGTTAAATCTTGACCTGATATATTAGTAGTAGATAAAAGGTCAATTGTTCCAGACACATCAAAAACAATAATAGCAGGTCTGGGCTGATTTAACGCCCACCTAAAAGAACCTGTTGAAGCATCGCCTGCTAGATTTGTAACATGGTAAACAGTTCCGCCTCTACCACCAGTTGCGTATGCACCGCCACCATAAGCTGATGGGAAAGCTTTTAATTCAGTAGAAAATTCATCTTCTATACCAGTTGTGTTTTCTTCAACAGTAATAACCACCATCGCTGTGTCACAATTGTTCGAATCTAATGCATCACATACGGTGTACTCAAAAGAATCATTTCCAGAAAAACCAGCATTTGGTGTATAGACTACAGTATCATCTATAAAATTATCTGGAGTATCGTTATTATTAATAGTTAAAACGCCATTAGAAGGATTGGTATTAGATAATGTAA
>NZ_CAXBLF010000047.1:0-28030 GCF_963976535.1 uncultured Algibacter sp.
TTGATTGGTCTTTTAAGCGTTTTTTGGCTCTATCCAACGCAGCTTCAGAGATGTCCAACACGGTGATATCCTTAAATCCCAACTTTAATAAATGGTCTACCAAAAAACTATCTCCACCACCAATATCGATGATTTTTGCAGATTTAGAAATATTAGATGCTTTAAAAAATGATAAAGATGTTTCTGGCACGACTTCATACCAACTCACTTCATTTAAAGATTTTGTTTTAAAAACATTTTCCCAATGTGCTTTTCTACTCATAGTATTGTGATATTATGTTTTAACTCCAAGTCATGCGTTGTATGCGTACCGCATTAAAAATAGCCAATAAAGCAACACCTACATCAGCAATTACAGCTTCCCAAAGCGTTGCCATTCCCATTGCTCCCAAAGTTAACACCAATACTTTAACGCCCAAGGCTAAAATTATATTTTGCCATATAATTTTATTGGTCGCATTTCCAATATGTATGGCTGTTGCAATTTTTGAGGGTTGGTCGGTTTGTATCACAACATCAGCGGTTTCAATAGCAGCATCACTACCCAAGCCTCCCATTGCCAAACCTACATCCGAGAGTGTGATTACAGGTGCATCATTAATGCCATCGCCAACAAACGCAACAATTCTTCCTTGTTTTTTTAGTTTTTCAACTTCATTGATTTTTTCTTCGGGAAGCAAGCCGCCAATAGCTTTATCAATTCCCAGTTGATTTGCAATTTTATCGACAACCAATTGTTTATCGCCAGAAAGCATCACAATTTCTGTTATTTTTTTAATACGATGTAAAGCACTTATGGCTTCTTTGGCATCATCCTTAATGGTATCGGCAATGGTTATATAGCCTTCATATTTTCCATTAATAGCAATTACAACAATCGTTTCAGTGTTCGATTTTAATTGCTCATCATATTGAATATTAAACTTTTCCAATAACTTTAAATTACCCGCTAAAACTTCATATTTCCCTATTTTACCTTTCATTCCGTGACCAGAAATTTCCTCCACTTCGGATGCCGTTAAGGATGCGTTTTCAAGGTCAGCGTATTTTACAATAGCTTCAGCAATGGGATGTGTTGAATTGCGTTCTAAAGTGGCTACCAGTTCTACCAATTCATTTTTATCTAATGTGATAGAAACCACTTCTTGAACTTCAAAAACACCTTTGGTAAGTGTTCCTGTTTTATCCATGACCACTGTATCCACTTTGGTCATTAAATCCAAGAAATTGGAACCTTTAAATAAAATCCCGTTACGCGAACCTGCTCCAATACCACCAAAATAGCCCAACGGAATGGAAATTACCAAAGCACAGGGACAAGAGATCACTAAAAAGATTAAAGCACGCTCTAACCACATTTGAAACTGGTATGCCTCACCAAGAAAAAAGTAAGGAATTATAAGCAATGCAATGGCCAACCAAAATACAATGGGCGTATATATTTTTGCCAAACGACTGATTAGAAGTTGCGTTTTGGCTTTTCTGCCGACAGCTTCTTGTACCAGTTTTAATATTTTAGAGAGCTTGGTATCTTCGTATTTACTAGTGGTTTTAATCTCTATTAAGGTGTTGAGGTTTAACATTCCTGCCAAAACAGTCTCACCTTTTTCTTTGGTGTCTGGTGCAGACTCACCAGTTAAAGCTGCTGTATTTAAAGTTGCATAATCTGAAACCAATGCGCCATCTAAAGCAATTTTTTGACCAGGTTTGGCTTGAATGATTTGCCCAATTTCTACATCTTTTGGATGCATGCTTATAAGGTTTCCGTTTTCTAAAACCGAAACTTCTTCTACTTGAACTTTTAACAAGGCTTCAATTGAGCGTTTTGCCTTGTTTACTGCAGCTTCCTGAAATAATTCGCCTACTACATAAAATAGCATTACGGCAACACCTTCTTCATAAGATCCTATTACAAAAGCACCAAGTGTAGCAACAGACATTAATACAAACTCATTGTAAATATTTCCTTTCACAATGAGTTTAGCGGCTTTTAATACAATAGGACCGCCAACAACTATATAAATAATTCCAAACCAAATTAAAGGAATGGGTGCTTTAAAAAATGGAATGTCGTAAAAGTCTATACCTATTCCCAATAGCAAAAAAAATATACCAACCACAGGTGCAATATAGTTTTTGTTTAAGCTAACTGTTGTTTTTGGTTTAGGGGTTTCTTGGGTATAATCTACAGCACAAGCACCATCTTCACATTTTAAATCTTCACTCATTATTTTATTTTGTTTGTTGCAAAGTACATTAATGAGTCATGCAATGGAAGTGCATTTATTGTTCATTACATTTATCGCAAATGCCTTTAACCACCAAGTTCACATTTTCTGCTTTAAAACCTTCTAGTAAATTAATGTGTGGGATTTTATGCGCTGTTAAACAAACGGTTTCATTGCAATTTGTACAGTGAAAATGCAGGTGTAAATCGGTGTCCATTTCGCAATTGCAATTTTCTTCACATAAGGCATATTTTGTAATACCAGTTCCATCATCTATTTGATGGGCGATACCATTTTCTACAAAGGTTTTTTCCGTTTGCTGAAATTATCCTTTGGAATATTGAAACTTCCTCTACTCGACGAACGTATAAACCTCGTTTACAAATTCTGTAACCCTAAAATACCCAAAAGCATAATCATCGGGATTTTCTGGATTTATGAAATTACCTTTTAGCCGTATTGGTACCGTTGCAAAGGGGTCTCCTGCATTATCGCCTTGCTCAATTAATGTATCCAAAAAATCGTAATACTCTTCAGTTATGCCAAACAGGTATATATCTACCATATCTCCGGGTAGTATCTCATCTGCTTGGTCGGCCTCGTTTTCTTCATAAAAAATAGACATTTCGTTACCATTTGTAAATTCGTCAGATAGGACTACCCTTAGAGGCAGCAAATCATTACCTTCCAAAAATGTGGCATAGTAAAAATTCACTTCATTTTCTGGATCATTAAAATAGATGGTTAGGTCTAGCTCTTCTTCGTCTGAACCACCTATACGGGATTGCTCTATTCTATCTATTTCAGGAACAGGTATTAATGTTTCTTGAGCGGTATAGGTCTCATTATTATAAATCACCTCTAAGTTATAGGTGTTGTTAATTATTGGTTCAAAATCTGCGGTTGTATAACGACCATCCTGTTGGTCTTCAAAAATAAACACATCGCCGTTTGTAACGTTTTCAACCCTTACTGATGCGCCTGTTACAGGGCTTGGTGTTAGATCGTAAAATGGGGTGGATAGGCTTAATTTTATGGTTTGGTTATTTCCTAACGAGCCTTTTTCCCAACCTAGTGATGCTTCAATAACCAAACGTGGGGCTTCGGTTGGTACGCTTATATCTACCACATCTGTGCAGGAAAAAGCAATCAAACCAAGTAAAGCCATTTTTAGTGCGTGTTTTGATTTTAATATGTTTTTGCGTATTATTTCTATTAAAGTGTTCATTTTATTAAAATTTAAAGTTATAGGTTATTGAAGGGATAATACCAAATATGGAAGTCCTTGTTGCTTCGTTTGCTCCTGTATTATAATTTTGACCAAATGTTATAGAGGCGGCATTTCTTCTATTGTACATATTATAAATGCTAAAAACCCATTCGCCTTTCCATTGCTTATCTGGTTTGCGATTGGGTTTGTAGGTTGCCGAAAGATCTATCCTATGGTAAGCAGGTAATCTATTGGCATTTCTATTGTTGTAGATTACAACAGAAGATCCGTCGTATTCAAATTGACCGGTTGGATACGTAACTGGGCGACCGGTTTGATAGACTGCATTTGCGCTAAATGTCCATTTATCTGTAAATTTATACATTCCTGTGATGGAAATATCGTGTGTGCGATCAAAAGGCGCATTATACCAATTGCCATTATTAATTCCCGGACCTCCTGCAATTCCACCAAAAGAGCGTTGCTCTGTTTTAGCTAAAGTATATGAAAACCAGCCCGTAAAGCGCCCTTTGTTTTTTCTAAGCATCAATTCTAAGCCATAGGCTCTTGCTTCCCCATTTAATATTTCGGTTTCGATGGTGTTATTACCTATTAAATCTGCGCCATCAATATAGTCAATTCGGTTGTCGGTAGTTTTATAATAGGTTTCTGCTTCAAAGGAATATGCATTGTCATTGAATTTTTTATAATACCCTAAAGCATATTGGTTAGACAGTTGCGGTTTTACATAAGTTCCGCTCGTTGTCCAAACGTCTAAAGGTGTTACTGATGCCGTATTAGATAGCAATTGCAGATATTGTGCTGTACGTGTGTAACTTCCCTTTATTGAAGAATGGTCAGATAATTTGTACGACAATCCTATGCGTGGTTCTAAATTTCCGAATTGTTTAATGGTTTGGCCTCTAGAATATTCTGTTTCTCCAATAGCTTCACCACTTTGGTAGATGCCTAGTCCTTGGTTATAAACTACTGGCTGATTATTTGCATAATTTGTGATGGCCTGTCCGCCCAATCGGTTGAATGTGCTGTAGCGCAAACCATATCTTGCAGTAAGCTTATCTGTAATAGTATGTTCTACACTAGCATAAGCTCCTGCTTCAAAAGCCCTTTTTTGGTCTAATTTTAATGGGTTAATGGGTGAAGTTGGCGTAGATGGTGTAATTTCCCCGGGATTTAAATTATACGAAATACCACTAAGTCCAAAGTCTATTTTTATTTTATCGCTTGCATAATAGCCAAAATCGTATTTTAGGTTAAAATTTTGTATATCCGATATCCAATCCAATTTAACAAAATCGAGTACTATTTGATAGTCGTATTTACTATATATAAGCGACAGGTTAGAGAATAGTTTATCGTTAAAAATATGGTTCCAGCGTAGGTTACCAGTGATGTTACCGTAATTACTATCCAAAAGGCTTGATATATTAAAAACATCTCTACCAAAATAGCTTGATAAATATATTTTATTGTTTTCGTTAATTTCATAATTGGCTTTAAGGTTTAGATCGTAAAAACTGATATTATTGTTTGTTAGCTCTTCCGAAAGCCCCATAAAAAGCTGTGCATACGTTGATCTTCCTGCCAAAAGAAAAGAGCCCTTCTTTTTAAACAAAGGGGCTTCTACGGCAAGCCTACTTGAAATTAACCCGATACCTCCATTAAGCTCTAGCCTTTTGTTGTTGCCGTCTTTTTGCCTTACATCTAAGACTGAAGCTGTTCGACCACCGAATTTAGCAGGAATGTCACCTTTATAAAGTTTTACATCTTTAATGGCATCATTATTAAAAATCGAAAAAAGTCCAAAAAAGTGAGACGTATTGTAAATAATCGCTTCATCCAAAAGCACTAAATTTTGATCTACAGCACCTCCTCTTACGTTAAAACCCGCAGAACCTTCTCCATTATTGGACACTCCTGGCAGAAGCTGAATGGTCTTTATAAGATCGACTTCACCTAACACGGCAGGCACTAGTTTAACTGTTGCCGCTTTTAAAGCAACAACGCCCATTTGGGGCTTCCGAATGTTTAATCTCTCTGAACCATCAGTTGCTGTAATAACGACTTCATCAAGTATGCTTGGATCTTCTTTAATTTCAATGTTGAGTTTTGTATCTTTATTAAGAAATACCTCTTTTTGTATTTCTTTGTATCCTAAATACGAAACAACCAATATGTATTTTCCTTCTGGTGCCGTTATTGAGTAAAAGCCATACTCATTTGTGGTTGTGCCTATGGTTGTACCTTTTAAATAAACCGTTGTGCCAAACAAGGTTTCACCATTAGTCTCATCACTAATAGTGCCACGCAAGGTGTATTCTTCTTGTGCGAATAACATGCTGTTAATTAAAATAAAAAATAATGGTAAAAAGGATGTCTTGAATAATTGACTTAAATATTCCATATATAATTTGATTGTTTTAAAATAGATTTTTTTCTTTGTCTGAATGTCTAAAGTTTTGGTTGGGATTTACTCATGTCTGAGACACAAACCAGCTTTATAGAGTATATTATGAAGACTACAACTGCTTTATTATCGTATCTGCAGCGTTGTGTATTTATTAGCGATTGATCTCATCCAATAATTTTTGCTTTTTCATAATCTTTAATACTATGTAAATTATTGATGAAACCAAAGCACCATAAAACCAGAAGTCATATTCAAATCTAATAGCTTGTAGTTTTATCATTTCACCGATAAAATTAAAAGCCCAAAATAATAGAAACACGGCTGCTAAACCGTTTTTCTCTTTTTTTAGTGCCTTTTTGATACTAAAAGGATATTTAGCTTTTTGATAATACTTAAATGAAGGCATAAATGCAGGTGTGTTTTTGGCCCAATCCAGATAAGTGTTTCCAAATTTTTGTCTTAAAAAACTTTCTTCGGCATACATAATGCGTTCATAATAAAAGGCGTAGAACAAAATGAAGGCAATCACAAACCAAGTATTTTCAGTGAGCATTGCCACACCAAGCCACATAAAGAAATTACCCAAATATAAAGGATGCCTAACTATTGAATAGATACCTGTAGTGTTTAGCTCTTCAGCAATTTGCCCTTCTTTTGTATTTCTTCCAGATGTGTTTTTTGGTGTATAACCTACTGTGACCACGCGTATATACAAACCAAATAAACTAATGCCAAGGCAAATGTAGTAGTAGAATTCTGGTAGCCAATTACCTGTTGCTACAGTGTTGTAATGTTTTTGATAGATAAATACCAATAAGCCAATAACTAAAATAATCAGTGGTAAATAACTTCTATTTTTAAATAAAAAGTCGCCTTGTGTTTTAAATTCTTCTTGTAATGCCATGCTTTAAGGGTTTAAATTCCCTCAAAGAACGAAATGTCAATGTACAAGATTATTTACCTGTTGTCCAGAATGCTTATTCTGTACCTATTATCTTTTTTTTAGCAATAGAATTCTTGAATTGCGTAGGGGTTATTCCTTTGACTTTCTTGAAAGTAGCATTAAAAGAAGACTTGGAACTAAAACCGACTTCTGTCGCCATCCCGAAAAGCGTAAAATGGGCATGTTGGTCGTTTTGTAGGTTTTTTACAAACGCATCAACTCTATATTCATTGACAAAATCTTGAAAATTTTTGTTTAAATGTAAGTTTATAACCTCAGAAATATATTGCCTAGGAATATTTAATTTTTTTGAAACGTTATGGATTGATAATCTAGAATCCATAAACAATTTGTCTTTTTCCATCGCCTGTATTAAAGCATTTTTATATTTTTCAATTAATTCAGGCCTTAGGTTAGAGGATTTGTACTTGGTGATCTTGGTATTTGGTATAAGCTCTTTTGGCTTACTTATGAAATAAAAAGTAATAAAATAAAACAAGAATGCAATAACAAGAAGCAAATAGGTGTTAAAATCATCATCTTCAGAAAACACAATAGGCGCTAACTCAAACAAATCAAGAACACCATTTATATATGAAACGCTCATTATTAAAACAATGGGGGCAACAAAGTACAGGATCCAATTTGCCCTTTTAGTTCTTAGTAAGTTGTATAAAATGTAAATTAAGTAACCTAAAAACACAAAGTCAATTAACGTCTCTATTAGTTCTAAAAAATCGTTTTCCTCATCCGAGACAATTTCCAATGTTTCAATTGAAAATGAAAATAAACTGGGCAAGAAAAATAAATAATCCCTTTTTAAAAAAACTTCATTGTCTGATCTAAAATATTTAAAATACAAAAATAGAAACGTTAGGAATAGCGAACTGTCAAACAGAACCCAATCTGCGCCCTCTATAAAAAGGTTGTTGTCATCATCACCAATTATGTACAACAGTATAGATACAATACTTCCAAAAAAGAGCCAAAAAGTTATTTTCTTATAGTTCTTTCGGGTTCTATAAAAAATAAATAAAATAAAAAGTCCTTGCAGCAAGGCAACTATTTGGATGATTTTAAGCATTGGTTCTAATTTTATTATGTAACTCTTATAAAAGAAAAATATTTTAAAATTAAAAAGAAACAGAGTTTAAATTTCACTCCATCAAGTAATTTTCTATGTTATCATTATCTATTTCAATTCTCTTTAAATCGCAATAATCTCAACGCATTAATTACAACAATTAATGTAGAGCCTTCGTGTATAGCAATTGCCATACCTATACTTGCCCAACCAATTAGTGTTGACGGAATTAAAACACCAACAATACCTAAACTTATCCACAGATTTTGTTTTATTATACGTTTAGATTTTCTGCTTAAGCCAATTACAAATGGTAGATTTTCAATTTTATCAGACATTAAAGCTACATCTGCAGTTTCGAGCGCAACATCGCTTCCTGCTGCTCCCATTGCAATACCTACTGTACTGTTTGCCATTGCTGGCGCATCATTTACGCCATCGCCAACCATTGCAATTTTAGTGTATTTTTCTTTTAATTCTTGAATGGCTGTTACTTTATCTTCTGGTAATAGGTTTCCTTTTGCTTCTGTAAGTCCTATTTGTTTGGCAATAGAATCGCCTACATTTTGGTGATCGCCAGTAAGCATTATCATTTTTTCTATACCCATTTCTTTTAGACGCTTTAAGGTTGTAATTGCTGTTTCTCTTGGTGTGTCCATAACACTTAATAAACCAATTAATTCGTTTTTAAATGCGACTAACATTGCGGTATGACCATTTTGAAGCAATTCGTTCATTTGTGTTGAAATCACCTCATTAATAGCAATATTCTGATCTATCATTAATTTTGCATTTCCTACAAAAACGACTTCTTTATTATAGGTTGCTTTAAGGCCTTTTCCTTGAATGGCTTTTATATTTGAAGCCTTATTTTTTGCTTCAATCTTGTATTTCGATTTTATGTCTTTTGAAATAGCCTTTGCTAAAGGATGATTACTCAAACTCTCAACATCTAATACCAAATTTAAAAATTCATTTTCATCAAATCCGTTCAACGGAATGGCATTGGTTAATTTTGGTTTTCCTTCGGTAAGTGTTCCTGTTTTATCGAATGCAATAGTGGTTAAACTTCCCAAATCTTCTAACGGACGACCTCCTTTTATTAAAACGCCTCCTTTTGCAGCTCTCGAAATACCACTCAAAACTGCACTTGGTGTAGAAATTGCTAATGCACAAGGACTTGCTGCTACCAATACACTTATGGCTCTATAAATACTTGCTGTAGAATCTTCGCCTGTTATTAAATATGAAAACCATAATATAGCTACTAAAATAATTACGGCTGGTACAAACCATTTTTCAAATTTTTTGGTCAATAATTGTGTTGGTGATTTTTGCGTTTCGACTTCGCTTACCATTTTTACCAAACGCGAAATAGTAGAGTCTTTACTTAATTTTAATACCTTAACTTCGAGTGCATTATCGCCATTAATAGTACCTGTAAAAACAACATTTAATTTATCAATAGTATTAAATTCTGGTAAATTATTTGTGTCTGAAACAGCAAACTTATCAACTGGCATACTTTCACCCGTTATGGAAGCTTGGTTGATGCTGCTACTTCCTTTTATAATAACACCATCTGCAGCAATTTTGGTATTTGGTCGTATTACAATAATATCGTTAAGTTGTAATTTTTCTATGGAAATTTCTTCTACTTTATCTCCTCTTTTAACCAATGCCATTTTTGGTGATAAATTACCCAATGCTTCGATTGATTTTTTTGCTTTGTTCATTGCATATTTTTCCATTGCGTGACCAATACTAAATAAAAATAATAGCAATGCACCTTCTTCCCAACTGCCAATATATGCAGCGCCAACAGCAGCAACAATCGTTAAAAAATCGATTTCAAACTCGCCTTTTCTTACTTTTACAATAGCTTCAAGCGTTGTAAAATAACCACCAAAAAAATAGGTTGCTATATAACTGTATAGGGCTATTTCTGGTAATTTGAATCCCAATTCTAAAATTAAGCCTGTAAAGAAAAATACGCCACTTAAAATAGCAAAGTATAACTCGGTTTTTTTACCGAAAATACCATCGTGTGAGTGATTGTGTTCTTTATTTTTCATGTGTAGATAATATTTGTTTTTTAACGGTTATATGTAATTCGCATATCTTTATTGGTGTTTGCGACCAATTTTCGGTCATGCTCATTTCATACGTTTCAAATGTTTTTAATTTATAGTCATTCCAATTTCAATACCAATTGGGCAAACTGTACTTGTATGGTATCATCCAAACCCTGTATTAAGGAATCCAGACCTATATCTGACACTAAAACCTGACCTCGTGCACTTATGAGACAAGACACACTTACTCCTTGTTCTATATGGGTAATGGTTGCTTTGAATTGTGATTTAAAGGATTTCCCTTGATAAGTAACATCTACCAGCCAATTAAAGTTGATGGACTCATGTCGTTTTGATAAAAAATCCTGTGATGGAATAGTACCAGTGAACCGAAGCATTAAAGGGTCTTCCAGCTCTTTTAAACTGGAATTGACTTCAGGAATATCTGTTGATAAGGTTTTTAGGTCGAGTACACCATTAACCACTTTGGAATCATAATCAAGATATAGGGTCAATTTATGGCTTTCTGCCTTGACGGATTTATCGTCAACCAAAGCCATCATCATTATATGACCTTCTTCAGTTGTATAAATTTTTTGGGCGCTAACTTTATAATAACTAACCAACAAGATTATTAAAATAAAATATTTAGCATTCATAATATCTATCTGTAATTGTATAATTAAAAAAAGCAGCTTCTACTTTTGCTTTTAATGCTATTAATCATGTTGCTTTGAAAAAGCATCATAAAAGCTGCCTGCTAATAATTAAGTTTTCACTCATTATTTAAAAAAAACATCATTTAAGCAAATTAAGTTCTATTACTGGCCATCAATGTTTTCTGTTTTTTATACCGAAATAATAAATTAGTGCAATACTGACACCTAATAGTCCGAACAGAATATTCTCAAAAATTTGATTCCCATTTGTATTCAAAATTTCAATTAAATTATTCTTTAAATAATGCCACCAATTAATTTCGTTAGCTTGATTCCCAAAGTTGAAAATACTAATTCCTAGGGGTTGAATAATAAATACACCTATGGCAAACCCAATTAAAATGGTAATAGATTTTTTTTTATTCATCAAACTGTCTTTAACGGAAAGAAGCTTACTGACTCTCAATCCATATTTTGGCTTCTTCCTTTTGGTTTATATTAAAATATTTAAGGTCGGCATTGGTAAAAGGCTTCATAAATTGGGTTGCCCATTCCTGCCATTTCTTGTCGCCTACCATGGCAATGCGTTCATAATCCTTTTCATGTGTAACATCCATTTTAAAATCTTCCCAAAGCCCTTTAATAGTCCATCCTTCAAAATTATTCATCTCAAAATACCAACGTACCTTTAAGCCCTTATCAAGAATAGAGTGAATAATAGGATGTATTTTCTCTATATCCTGTTGCTCTAATTTTCCAGTGGCTATAGTTGTAATCACGTTATCTTGTTTAATATCAATTATTTGTAACATTTGTTTAAAATTAACTTAATTATTTGTGCAACGGAAGTGCATTTATTGTCCATTACATTTATCGCAAATGCCTTTAACCACCAAGTTCACATTTTCTGCTTTAAAACCTTCTAGTAAATTAATGTGTGGGATTTTATGCGCTGTTAAACAAACGGTTTCATTGCAATTTGTACAGTGAAAATGCAGGTGTAAATCGGTGTCCATTTCGCAATTGCAATTTTCTTCACATAAGGCATATTTTGTAATACCAGTTCCATCATCTATTTGATGGGCGATACCATTTTCTACAAAGGTTTTTAGGGTGCGATACAAGGTTGTTCTTTCAGAATTATCAAAATACGCTTCAACATTTGTTAGACTGACTGCTACTTTTTTATTTAAGAGAAATTGTAAAACCAACAAACGCATAGCTGTTGGTTTTACATTATTGTTCTCTAATATTTGCTCTAAATTTGTCATTCTGCTATAAATTAAAGCGCTTTAAGGAATCTCCTGTCTTAATTTGAAAGGCATCCTCTATATTGGTTATATAAATAATGCCATCGGCTGGTTCTTCGGTTTTGCCGTTTGTCATAATTATCTCTATGGCCGCTTGGGCTTCTTCATTTTGGCACACCAATTCTATTTTAATTACTGGGCTATCGGTAATACGAAAATCCAGCGAAGGTTTTGCTCCTTTTGCCTTAAATGCTCCTGTGCCTTCGGCTTGCGAAAGGGTCATACTTTCAAACCCATTATCGGTCAGGGCTTCTATAATTTTTTGTATCCTGTTTGGTTTTACAAATGCTTTTACTTCTTTCATCTGTTGATGTTTATTTGTTTTTTAATTGTCAGATGTAATTATTTACATCGTGAATAATTGATTTTTAAAGGTGTTCATGAATCTTCGATTTCGCCAATCAACATTTCGGTTGGTATTCCCGCACGTGCGGGATTATAGCTCATTTCATCTTTAAAATATTTATATTATTTAATCGATTTTGAACCGAGTCTGTTTATAGTTTTTAACTAATTAAGACCACTAACAAACATGGAATCAAAATCTTTATTCTTAATGGTCATGCTCTAATTCACCTTTCACCATTTCTGAAGAAAGGTTATAAGCCCCTTTAATTACTACTTTAACTTCTTTTGAAATTTCTGCTGGAAGATTGACTTCAACAAAACCTAAATCGGTGATGCCAACAGTGACTGGTATCATTTTGAATTTCATTTTATTACCTTCCATTTCTTCGTCTTCATCCAAAATAAAAATAAAAGATTGCTCACCTTCTTTAATAATGGCTTCTTCAGGAACGGCATAACCCATTTTTTCGCCCTCTACTATTCTACCTTCCACATACATACCTGGAAGCAATTCATCATTTTTAATATCCATATCTGCGTGAATGTGCAACGCTTTTGGATCGGTCTCAAAAGTTTTACCAATAGAATGTACTTTAGCTTTAAGAATTTCATTGGGTTTAGAAGCTACTGTAAAGAAAACTGGCTGACCCAATTTTACTTTGCTAATGTCCTTTTCATAGACTTTTAAATCAACATGTAGTTTGGTATTATCACTAACAGCAAACATTTTGGTTTGTGGTGCTACATAATCGCCAAGGTTAACCAACACTTCATCTACAAAGCCTTTAATAGGCGTAATGATGGGTACTGCAGAAAAAATTTGACCCTCGGCAATTTTATCTGCATTCAATCCCAATAGCCTTAACTTTGATTTTAAGGCATTCACACTTGAAGTTGTTGAACGGAATTTAGACTGCGCCATTTGAAATTCTTTACCAGATGACACGCCTTTGTCATACAAGGTTTGTTTACGTTCAAAATCTTGTTTAAGGAAAACGAGGTCATCATTTTTTTCTTGAAATTCCTGCTGCATACTAATAATGTCTGGATGTTCTAAATATGCCAATATTTCCCCTTTTCGCACTTGGTCACCTTCAATGACTTTTATAGATCTTACATTACCACCTACAAAAGGGCTAATATTTGCTCTATCTTGTGGAAAGAGTTCAAGTGCACCAGTAACTTTAATATTGTTGCCTAAATTTCGTTCTTCTAAAGGTTTCGTTTCCAAACCGATGGTTTCAGCTTGTTGGATTGTAAGCTCCACAACACCTTCTTCTTCGCTATGACCTTCTTCCTCATGATGATCTTCTCCTTCTTCCTCTTTATGACCTTCTTCGCCGTGTGCATCTTTTTCGCCTTCTTTGGTTTTAGAAACGCCTTCATTTTCGTTATGCCCAAGTTCAGATTTTGGGGCATTATTACAACTCATAAACATAAGTGTAAATAATATGGTACCTACTAATAGTATATTCTTCATTTTTCTTTTTTTAAGGTTATAAATTGCCCAATTGATATTGTAACTCAATGGTTTGTTGGTTATACTGATTGATAAATTGTAAATGGTTTTGCTTGATTCTTATGGCACTGTTCAGAATTGTAATATAGTTTACATAATCTATTTCACCTTCTTTTGAAGCAAGTTCTGCCGTAGTAATCTGTTCTTCAGCTAAAATCAACGCACCTTCTTGGTAATAATCTAGCGTCTTTTGGGTTTTCTCCAAGGATTTTAACAATTGTGAAACCCTGCTTTCGGTGATGGCTTTCTGTTCCAGATACTGGTTTTCGGCCACCATTGCACCTGCCTTGGCGGCTTTAACTCTTGATTTCTGAGGAAAGAACCATAACGGAATATTGATACCCACCTGATAAGCACTGAACCCAGAAAAATCATTGTACTTGAGCTTGTCATAACTTAGGCTGAACTTGGGTAGGAACTGTGATTTTTCAACACCAATGTTTGCCTTACTCACTTCGGCATTTTGCATTGAATATTGTAATAGCGGGTTGTTAGCTACCGAAGTCGAATCCAGAATAGCGATAGAGTTCATCGCTTGATAAGGTAATTCCACTGTTTCGATTTCTTGATCTGTACCCAAATACTGTTTTAATGCTCTTTTAGCAATTTCAATATCATCATAGGCCTGTTGCCGTAATACTTGTATCTGTTGATATTCTGAAGATGCTGCAATAAATTCCAGTTTTCCGGTTTCTCCCGTATCGTAACGCGTTTCTGCGGCCGACCTGAAATTTGCATAGACACTGTCCAGTTGTTTTGCAAAGCGCAATTGTGCCTTGTTATAATTAATTTGTTCGTATGCTTGCATCACATTGCGAACTAATTGCTGTTCGTTAATTACATAGAATTTTTCTCCGAGTTTTATACGCTCTTTATAAAATTTGGTTTTTGAAAAACCTGAAAGTACATCAATATCTCCCTGTTGTACGCCATAGGTACTCAGTACTCCCTGTTGTACTCCTTGGTCTTCTCTACCAGTATATAAAGAGGTACTTCCAAAATCAAAACTTGTTCCTTTCATTGCTTGTTCGCGTTCAATTATAGCTTGACTTTCTTTAAGAGAAGGGTAATTTTCCTTTGCCATTGTGATAGCTTCCTCTATTGTTAAAGTTTGAGACATAGAATTGTTTTGAGCCCATAAAGTGCCAGAAGATAAAAACCCTCCAACCAACAGTAATACCGGAATAATGGTTTGACTTTTTTTGATATAACTTGTATCATCTCCATTATTTTTACGCGCTTTACGAGATTCCAACCAACTATAAAGTATTGGAACTACCACTAATGTTAAAAAGGTTGCCGTAATCAATCCGCCAATTACAACTGTAGCCAACGGTCTTTGCACCTCTGCGCCACCTGATGTAGATACTGCCATTGGAATAAAGCCCATAATGGCGGCTGTTGCTGTAAGTAATATAGGGCGCAAACGCTCGTGTGTTGCTTCGTATATTCTGTCTTTTATATTTGTCATTCCGCTTTCTTTTAATTCGTTGAATTTGTTTATCAATACCAGTCCATTTAATACCGCTACTCCAAAGAGGACTATAAATCCTACACCTGCCGAAATACTGAATGGCATACCGCGAATCCAAAGCGAAAAAACTCCACCTATTGCGGCTAATGGTACTGCCATATAAATCATTGCTGACTGTGAAAATGATTTGAGCGCAAAATAGAGTAGGATGAATATTAGAGATAAGGCAATAGGCACGACAATCATTAATCGGTCTGAAGCACGTTGTAAATTTTCGAATGAACCTCCGTAGGTTACATAATAACCTGGTGGCAATTTTACTTCTTTCTCCAGTTTTTGTTGTATTTCCTCTACCATCGATTTTACATCTCGTCCACGTACATTGACACCAACCGAAATTCGGCGGTAAGTATTGTCCCTTGAAATTTGCATTGGTCCTGGTTTATAGCTGATATCCGCTACTTCTTTTAAAGGCACTTGTGCACCACTTGGCAAATCGATGTATAGGTTTTTTAGGTTATTGATATCTTGTCTAAATGCTTCTGCTAAACGAATAACAACATCGAACCTCTTTTCGCCTTCAAAAATGACGCTCGCCTTTTCGCCTGCAAATGCAGCACTAACGTAGTCGTTTAATTTATCAACGGTTACACCATATTGCGCCATTTTTGCACGATTATATTGTACTGTCATCTGTGGTAACCCACTGGTGGCTTCAACATTTAAGTCTGCCGCACCAGGAACGGTTCTTATTACCGCAGCGATTTCCTGTACTTTATCTGCCAAAACCCCTAAATCTTCGCCATATAGTTTGATAGCCACATCTTCACGCACGCCTGTCAACAATTCATTAAAACGAAGCTCAACAGGTTGGGTAAACACAAAATTAACGCCTGGAATTACTGCAATTTTTTCTTGTATTTTTTCTATAAGTTCTTCCTTACTCTCGGCAGAAGTCCATTTGCTTTTATCCTTTTCCAGAATGATATAGCTATCGGCAATATCCATAGGCATGGGGTCTGTAGGAATTTCGGCTACACCAATTCTTGAAACTACAGTTTTCACTTCCGGAAATTCATTAATTAAATTCTGAAGTTTTTTTGAAGCCTCAATGGATTCTGTAAGGCTACTTCCAGGTTTTATCAAAGCTTGAAACGCAATATCCCCTTCATCAAATTTTGGGATAAACTCGCCACCCATATTGCTAAAGATATATCCAGCAATCATTAACAGTGCCACTGCACCAATAACAACTCCTGCTTTAAACCGCAGCGCAAACGAAAGCAATGGCTTATAGGCTTTGTTTAAAGCTGCCATAATTTTATCACTGAACCGATCAATACTATTTTCAAATTTGGCGAACCATCCATTTTGATTTTTTGTTGGTTTTAAGAATAATGCCGAAATCATAGGAACATAAGTCAAACAAAGAATGATAGCACCTAAAACTGCAAAACCAAAAGTAAATGCCATTGGTCGGAACATTTTACCTTCAACACCAGTTAAAAAGAGAATAGGTGTGAATACAATTAGTATAATTAATTGTCCAAAAAAGGCAGAGTTCATCATAGTGCTTCCTGAATCATAGGCCATTTGATCCATTTCTGCTTGGTCTATTGGTGCGTTGGACTTTTTAATCCGCTGATGAATATGAAGCACCATCCCTTCAACTATAATCACAGCACCATCTACAATGATTCCAAAATCAATCGCACCTAATGACATTAGATTTGCCCAAATACCAAACTGTTTCATTAAGATAAATGCAAATAATAAGGATAGTGGAATAACGGAAGCCGTTATCAATCCACCTCGAAAACTACCTAAAAGCAGTACCAATACAAAAATCACGATAAGTGATCCTTCAATCAAGTTCTTTTCTACGGTACTTGTTGTTCTTGCTATTAATTCACTTCTGCTTAAAAAAGGTTCGATATAAACACCTTCAGGTAGTGATTTTTGAATTTCATCAATACGTTTTTGTACATTGTCAATAACGTTGCTTGGGCTTTGTCCTTTAAGCATCAAGATTTGACCTCCAACAGATTCGTGACCATCTTGGGTAAACGCACCGTAACGTACCTGACTTCCATAGCCTACTTTTTCTGCAACATCCCTTATTAAAATAGGGCTTCCATTTTGAGTGATTACCACTGTATTTTCCAAATCTTCTAAACTTCTTGCCAATCCTTCACCACGAATAAAGTTAGCTTGATGATTTTTTTCAATATAAGCACCTCCCGTATTAGCATTATTTGTTTTTAGGGCTTCGAATACTTGGTTCATTGTTAAGCCAAAACTTTTCAGCTTATCTGGATTGATGGCCACTTCATATTGTTTGACATAACCTCCAAAAGCGTTGACCTCGACCACACCGGGCACCAATGCCATTTGACGTTTTACTATCCAATCCTGTATGGTTCGAAGCTCCATAGCATCGTACTGTTCTTCATAGCCTTCCTTTACTTTTAGGGTATATTGAAATATTTCACCTAATCCCGTCGTAATCGGCGCCATAAACGGAGTTCCAAAACCTTCAGGGATTTCATCGGCAACTTCGGTTAATTTTTCTTGTACTAATTGTCTTGGCAGATAAGTTCCTGCTTCATCTTTAAAAACAATGGTAACCACGGACAGCCCAAAACGGGATACCGAACGCAATTCGACAACATCCGGAAGATTTGCCATTGCCAACTCAACAGGGTAGGTTACAAATTGCTCGATGTCTTCGGTTCCTAAATTTGGAGCCACTGTAATGACCTGTACTTGGTTATTGGTGATATCTGGGACGGAGCCCAATTTTATAGTAGCCATAGACCAAATGCCTATACCCACAAGTGCCACTATAAATAGCCCAATAATAAATTTATTATTAATGGAATATGAAATGATTTTATTAATCATAGAAAATGTATTAATTCAGTTAAACCTCACGCAGTAATACGAAGGCGTTATTAATAATGTAAAATTGACCAGAGAATGGTCTTGAAAGGATATAGCTATCCTATGAAAACTGAATTATACTTGAGGGGGTTGGAAAAGAGATTCCAGAAATATGGAATTGAAGTTGAATGTATATGAATTAAACTGTTTTTTTTCTTCAAACTTTAATAGATTGAATACAGCTATACTCGTATTTGCAATAAATACTACAGGATGATAATATTGTTGATGAGAATGAACAGGCATATTCTCCTTATCTGAATTATTATGATGCCCTTTATTATTTACTTCATTATCGAAGTAATCTTCTAATACGTATTCATAGAAAGAGTCACCATAAACTTTATGGTCTTGGTAATGGGTAATAAAGCTTGAAATTTTCTGAATTGGTTCGCATACGTCCATATCCACACTAATTCCTTGAAAAAAGAATAAAATAGACATTGATATGGAAACGATTATCTTCATAAAGATTTACAAATATACAAATTAATGGATGCAACAGGTGTGCAAAAAAATTAAGGGGTTATCAACAAATATTGTTTTCTTGAATTGTTGGACAAATAACTGATTATAATCTTATTCTCATTTACACTACAAATTTACTGATTAAAGGACTTTAATATGTTGCATTAGTGCTGAGTGATTTAACGTAGCACATTTTATTCCACTTTAATTGAAAAATTGTCAACAAATAATTCAATATTTCCTGCAGTAGGGTTAGCCGTTGCACCAATTTGTACACGTTCGTAAACGGTAGGTTCTTGTAAAGTGAAATCAATTCCTTGATTTGTAAATACATCACTAAAAATCTGGGCATTTGGCATGTTCATAGCGCTTTCATTGAGAACTTCTGTGCCGTTAATAAGTAATCTATTAAGTCCGTTTTCAGTTTCAGACATCGTCATTTCCCATTGTACCGAAACCCATTGGTTTCTTGGAAAAGCAAAAATAGTTTGTTGTAAAGTTGTTCCTGATATTTTTCCTCGTTCTATGGAAAGATAATCATTACCTCCAGACATTAAAAGTCTAACTCCAGGGCATTGATTTTCCGATCCATAATTGTCTCCAACCGAAGGATCCCAACAAGAACAACATTCTAAATCAATAAGCAATAAATTTTCTAGGGATTCAGTTCCGGTGATATAGAAATCAGCAGTTATTGTGACTTCATCTCCTGATTTTATATTCAAACCATTTTTTTCAATGTCTATTTTTGATAATTGCGAATCCGATTGATATGAAAGAAAACGAAGTGCATTTTGTCCTTCAGTAAATTCTGCATTCGTAATAGAAATTTCATTAATGGCATTTGAAGGATTGGTTTGTTGTATTGTGGACCATCTTGTACCGTTTGAAGGAAACAGTTCATCTAACAAATCATTTTGGGTTTCAAATCCGTCTTCGAAAATAAAGTTTTCAGTCGTAGGTTCTTCGGTGTTGTTATTATCTGTACCACAAGCCACAAAAATGGACAAGCTGATAACAAAAAATAATATTTTATATTTTTTCATAATAAATCAACGTCCTAACCATCTTATTTATTGGGTTAAAATCAGAATTAGACTTCATATCTCTTAAAACAAATAGCTATTCCAATTTTAATACGAGCTGAGCAAACTGAATTTCAATAGTCTTATCTAAACCTTCTATTAAGGAATCCAAACCAGTATCTGACACTAAAACCTGACCCCTTGCGCTTATCAAGCAGGACATCGCTACTCCATGTTCAATATGTGTAATGGTGGCGTTAAATTGCGACTTATAGGACTTCTCTTGGTATATAACGGTTACTAGCCAATTGAAGTTAATTGGGTCGTGCCGTTTTGACAAAAAATCATGAGAAGGGATAGTGCCAGTAAACCGAAGTATTAAAGGGTTTTCCTGCTCTTGTAACATGGTGTTGATTTTAGAAATATCCGTTGTTATGGTTTTTAGGTCAAGGACACCATTAACTATTTTGGAATCATAATCAAGATATAAGGCCAATTTATGACTTTCTGCCTTGACAGGTTTATTGTTTACCGAAGTTATCATTTTAATGTGACCTTCTTCCGTTTTATAAGTTGATTGGGCTGTAACCTCACAAAATGTCATTAAAACGATTGTTAGAGTAAATAGTTTTGTTTTCATATTTATTGTTTTTTAATTGTAACATGTAACATCCATATAATCATTGTCCTCTGGTATCGAACTTTTAGTTATGGATGTTTCATAATATTTGTTTTTGTTGAATATTTTTTACACATAAAATTTCTAAAATTGACACTCATAATTTCAAAAAGTATCAATTATTATGAATCTACTTTTTATTAATAAATTCTTAAATTTCATCCAAATATGTTCTGTTTTTGTTTGTGCTTTTTTTGAATTTGGAAGGTGTCATTCCAGTAACCTTTTTAAACTGATTACTCAAATACGCAACACTACTATAGTTAAGCCTAATAGCTATTTCACTCAAGTTTAATTCGTCATAAACAATGAGTTCTTTTATACGTTCTATTTTTTGATTGATGATGTATTGCTCGAACGTAATACTTTCAACAGACGAGAAAAGAGAACTTAAGTATTTATAATCAAGATGTAATTTTTCACTTATATGGTCTGCCCATTTAATATCCAATTCGTCAGGCGAGTGATGGATTTTATCGACAACCAAAGTTTTCATTTGCTCGATAAGCTGGCTTTTACGGTCGTCAATCAAACTAAAGCCAGAATTTTGTAGTGCTAGGGAAAAAGCATTTTTAGTGCCCTCACTTAATGGCGTTGTCAATTCAACCTCACCTAATTTAATTGAGCTAAAGGGAATATGCAATTTCTCCAGAATAATCGTCACTGCCGAGATACATCTTGGACAGACCATATTTTTGATGTGGATTATAGTATTCATTTATTTTAAAACAATTTTATTCCTGCTTTTGAAAGGGAATAATAATAGGCCATAACAGCTGCTAATATGACAATAATGATTATTGCTAGGATTCCAACAATTTTATCCTTTTTGGAAATACTACTTTTCTGTTGAGGCCTACTTTTTTTATTCTTTCTTCTAACTCTTCTAGTTTCACTCACTATTTTTTCCGTTTTACAATTTTCCTTATCGTTGGTGATGATGTAAACCAAAGTAAAAAACCGCTTAACACTGTTATTAAACCTAATAACGAGAATGCCCTTAAAACGATAGTGTTAAAATTGTCTCTTCCTTCATAATCCATAGTATGTGTCATCCATAAAAAGTCGAACCAACGCCAATTGCGGTGTCTTACGGTTTGAAATTTTCCGTCGTTAACAGAAACGTACGCCTTAAGTGCTTCATCATTATCATAAGACATCACATAAGCTGGCAATAATCTCTCACGATACTCGTGCTTTTTATCAACTTCACTAATTAATTTAATGTCAATGACCTTTAGGGATTTGTCCATAAACTGATTGGCTACATATAATGCTTCACGTTCTGTAATCCCCTTTTTTAATTCTCCGTTTGATGCGTTGTAGAGCTGATTTTTATTTATCCAATAATATGGGATATTATCTATATCTCTCATTTCAATAGTCCTAATTCCTTTTGGTACATCTATTTTAGAGGGACTGATAAGATTATGGAACCCTTTAGGTTGGTAATGAGAATTTCTAAACTGGTCGCCGTGAATATCGTCAATATCCGTCCAACTAAAATACAAGCCACTAATAGTCCACATCAAGAATTGAATGCCAATGAAAAGGCCTAAATAGCGATGGGTTTTTCTAATTTTTAGTGCTGTGTGCCTGTTTACCATTTTTTATTGTTTTTATATAGAATAATTACAGATATAATTTGTTTTTTTTTCAATATTAAGTCAAACAGATTTGGCTATTTTATCCATAATTGAAAGGTCGGTCCCGAATTTACAAATCGCATCACAATGGGTTTTTAATTCAGAAAACAAAATATATTTTATATGTATTTTAGAATTTTTAATTACTGGTCGATTTAACTGCTGAATGACATCTTTTTCACGTTTGTTTGGAATAATGATATAAAAAACCTCGTCACCATCTGAAATACTAAAATACAAATCTGATAATCTTAAAATTCCAGAATAAATACTGGTGCTTTTTTCAACCTCAAAAGCACCAATAATATTATTAGTACCCTTTTCAAACCAAAGAACATCAATAAGCTTTATGGTGGTTTGGGTTTCTTTATCGCAAGGCGGAAGCTCTGGGAATGTATTCATTGAAATAAATGAAAAACTTTGACCACCAAAAGATTTACTTTTATCGTTTCTGGCTGGTATGACATCGAAACCTAGGGAAATTCCAATTTTTAACAAATGATACTGCATTTCGTCATGAAGCTTTTCTTCTTGTTTTTCTTCTTGGATTTGCTTTTGTCGTTTTACAATATTTTTTTCAAATTTTATTCTTTCGGTTTCACTTAAATATTCGTCACTACCTATCAGCATTTTTTGGGCACCAATTTCGAAAAGCAATCCAGCTATTGCTCCTAAATCATTAGATAATTTCGATTTATTTTTAGCATTCGTTTCAATTAAGGTTTCTCTAACTTTAAGGTATTCTGTCCAACTCCCCAGCTTCTTTTTGTCCTTAAACAGAACATTAAATCCTTTTAATATAGCTGTATTAAATGGTGGAAACCAGGTTGGATGCAAAAAATATAAAATACTTGCTACTGACGGACCAAGACCTTTTATTTTGAGAGCATCTATCGTTACAATTTCTTTTACAACTTGTTCTTCTGTTTTGGCATTAATACAATTTTCCAGAAATTGACCGAAAGCTATTTTATTATTTTGATTTTCATAAATATCAGGAATACGCAACTTTGGTTTCCAATAAAAAGGATGTGCTACACCCGCAAACACTTGTTTTTGCTCTGCTATGCAACTTAAAACAAACTCTAAACTACTTTCCTTAAAATCGTTTGGAAACGTCTTATTTTTAATATCTTCAATGACTTGTATAACACCTCTTCTAATAGTTCTAAACGCTTTTAGTCGTTGGTCATTGTCAACAAACCAAGTATTGTAAACACTTTCTGTATCGTTTTTATACTGATGGATTATTTGCGTAAAGGTGCTCATTGATGATGTTATTATTTTATAGTGTTTAATAATTATTAGTGTTAGTCGTTTTATTTATCAACATGAATTCGATTAATATTTGCAATACCAAAGACTAGAACGAAAAAGCTTAAAAAGACTTCCAACATGACCATAATTTTTCCTGAAACAGAGATGGCTACGATATCTCCGAAGCCAACTGAAGAAAACGTGATTAAACTGAAATATAAAAACTCGAAAAATTGTCTAAATAATGAACTATTTTCTGTAAGGGATGTTTTAAAACTATCACCATCTGTTATATAAAGAGCGTGATAATCGAATGAGAATGACAACACAATTAAGAGAATTAAAACTCCAAAGAGTGTTAAAACATGACTAAGTTTATGGCTTTCTCCAATTAGTTTACTCAACTGGATAAATGTTAGGCGCACAATAAAAAAGGTTTTTACAAATGCTAGTACTACTATGATATAAGATAAGGATGGATGGGTAACAACGAGTAACCTTAATAAGACATATATAAACGATATAACAATAACTAAAGTTGTTGTTAATAAAAGCTTCTTAAATAGCTGTTTATAGAAGCTATCACATTTAGCAATATCGCTAATTTTTTGCATATTTATATAATTACTTTTCACCAAATAGCTGAAGAAGCAAAGCTCCCACTACTATAAAAGCTATAATTAAGTACAATAAATAGTTAAGCCACTTTTTTATGCTAAATTGTTTTGGCTTTTTATCACAACTATTTTTACAACAGTCTTTCATCTAGATTCCGTATTAAATTTATAGTTTTACTTAAAAAAGCCTAAAACTGTTTAACATAATACCAGAAAATTAGCGTTATACAGTATTTTATCAATCAAAAAAAAAGTCGTTCCTTCAAATTCAAATATCTTCTAAAAAACTTCTGTTTTTCAAAAGTTTATATTTGCCTGACACAGGAAGAGAGGAATTATTAACTTATTCTTAGGTATTAATCTCTCTCCCGTATGTAGGCTGGCTGCTATTAACCAAATCAACTTTTCTTTTCTAAATATTTTGTGCCTAACCAGAGAAGGGTTCACTACTAATCATAATCGTTTTAACCCTTCCCGAATTAGGACTTTTCCAATATCATAAAAGTAAAAGGATTAACTAAAAACCATTCAACAATAAAAAATTTCATTTCCCTTTTATGTATTAGATATTTCATTCACTTATCCATAGTGGATATGCACTAATTAGTAATTTCCTTTTGTACTTTACCACATTTTATCATTTTACTACCGTAATACGGATTTTTAACTTCGTTACTTGTACTTAACCAAGTACTACCTTTATCATACATAGGGCAAAACTGTTGGTATAATGTGTTTTTTGTTCCTGTTATAGCCACCATATCTGTAATATCCTTACTCAAAGTCTTAAAATGTTCGCGCTGATGTTCTAATTCGCTTTTTGCAATATGTTCGGCGTGTTCGGTAGCATCTTCAATGATATCAGCTAGTTCTTCTTGCTGTTCTTTTGTATAACTACTCATCCCAAATGCTTTAAGAGCGGCTACTAGTTTAGTACCCATTTGTGCCGATTTTTTAGAGTCATCACCTACCAAGGCGTCTTTTAGCATAAAATAATCAGCAAGAACTGCTTCCGCTTTGGTGTCTTGCATTTTGTCCATTTTCATTTTACTATGATCCATTTTCATGTCTCCGTGATCGTGATTCATTTTTTCTTTTTCCTGTGCATTGGCAACAGAAACTACTAACAATAGCATTGCGGCTATACTCGTTTTTAATTTTTGCATTTTTTGAATTTTATTAATAATTATAAACTGTCTCTTAAGTCTGATAACCAATCCATTAGTTCTTGTTTCTCGTTTTCACTGAATTTAGCATCTTTATGAATTAAAGTATATGAAGTCAACGGCATTTCATCATCTCTAATCTGACTTATAATTGATTTTAATTTGCTTTTCTTTCTTCTATCTGAATAGTCTGCCCATTCATTGAAATTCAATTCTTCCTTTCCGTTATTAATATGGTTTTCCAATAACCAAGCAACAGGCTGCACTTTATTATACCAAGGGTACGCGGTATTATTACTATGGCAGTCATAACAGCTTACTTGTAATTTTTCATTGATGTTTTTTGGTACCGTATTGACCAACATAAAATCTGTTTTGGGGGTACTCTCACTTTGATTGCGTACCGTGGGAATAAACTGAACCCCCACGAACGCTACCAGCAAAACCAAAACTATGATCTTAACAATTTTCATTTTAATTAATTTGTTTTTTTACATTCCCACAGGTTAGCATTTCACTACCATAAAACGGATTTTTGATGTCTTTGGTTTCGCTCAACCAGCTTACTTTTTTCATTGGGCAATAATCTAGATATAAGGTTTTATCAGTACCTAAAAGGGTAATTAAATCATTAATATCCGTGCTCAAGGTTTCAAAATGCTCTCTTTGGTGATCGATAGGACTTTTTACAATATGTTCAGCATGTTCAATTGCACTTTCGGCAATTTCCATATATTCTTTATGGGATTCACCTGTTAATGTTGTCATGTCAAATTTTGAAAAAGCAGCAAGTAATGCTGTACCTCCTTTTGCGGCATTTCCTTTGTTATCGGTTACTAAAGCATTTTTAATTTGCAAGTAAGCATCAATAATTGGTGTTGTTGCTGGATTTTTTTGAGAGCTAACATCAAGATCCCTTGCTTCAGATGACATCTCTGCGCTGTCTCCATCATGATGTCCATCACTGTTATCGTGAGTTGTTTCTTCATCATGGTGACCATCACTGTTATCGTGAGTTGCTTCTTCATCATGGTGACCATCACTGTTGTCGTGATTCATTTTTGAATGATCTTCATCTGTACTCATTTCTGAATGATGTCCATCTTCATTATTGTTTTCTTTTTTTGCATCTTTACAAGACACTACAGTTAGGGTTGCAAATGCTATTGCTAAAATTCCCATTGATAATTTTAATTTTCTCATTTTTATTTGTTTTAGTGTTAATTCTGTTTAAAGTTTTTCAATTACATTTTTAAGTTTAGCAGTTATTTCATCGGCAATTTCCATCAATTGCTTGTTATCTACTGCCATCATAGAAGCCATAGGGTTAATAGCTGCCACTTCTACAATACCGGGATTAATCTCTTGAACTATGACATTGCATGGCAACATGGTACCGATTTTATCTTCTGCCTCCAATGCTTTATGAGCATAGGGCGGATTACAAGCTCCTAAAATCCTGTATTTTTTAAAATCTATATCCAATTTCTTTTTTAAGGTTTCTTTTACATCTATTTCTGTTAAGATACCAAAACCTTCATTTTTCAATGCTTCTGTAACGCTTTCAATTACAGTATCAAAATCCTCGTTGAGGGTTTTATTAAAATAATAGTTCATATCTCTCTATTTTTTTAAATTAATGCTTTGTTTGCTTTCTTCATATTCTTCTTTGGATATGTCACCTTTGGCATAGCGTCTGTTTAAAATTTCTAAAGGATTTTCCCGCTTCAGTATTTTATTTCCGTTTTTACCTGCATATAGGATAACCGCCAAGATAATTACTCCCAATACTATTATCCACGTGTACATCATAACTACCTTATATTACTTAAAATCTTACCGACAATCCACCACCACCGCCAAAACGGTTGTCGTAACTTCCTAGCAACGATACGTTTCTGGATAAAAAATATTCGGCTCCAGCACTCCAAACGGTTTCTGATTCAGAATTAACACCAGATGGCAAAGCGTTTACCCAACCAAAATCTAATTGATACTCGTAGTACCCAAACACCGAAAATTTTGGAAATAACATGATACTTCGACCAAGACCAATTCTAGGTCTTAAATCACTATCAATCCTAGCATCGAGGCTAAATAAATAAGGGGTTAAAAACCTGATACCGGCAACTGCAACCGTTTTAAACTCATTTAAACTTCCGTCTATTTCATTTTCAATATTTACACCACCAAATACCCTTAAATAATCATGTAAATACCTTTCGTAAGTAAATTCTGCTTCAAGATTTTCATTATAGCCAAATTCAACCGAGGCATTGAATTGGTTTCTCATGTTTGAAGCTACTAAATTAAGGGTCGTATTTTGTGATGATGCGTCAACCATTCCCCAAGAATAATAAAGATCGGTTTCTGCAACTGCAATAGATGCTGGATAGCCTTTCATACGAATGTCTGGAGGGGTATCATAACTCATAACGCGTGCCATTCCGCCCATTAAATGATATAAAATATGGCAGTGAAAAAACCAATCGCCATACTCATTGCCATAAAATTCGATGGTAACATCCTGCATTGGTGGTACATTTACCGTATGCTTTAGCGGTGAATATTCCCCATTTTTATTAATGACTCTAAAAAAATGCCCATGTAAATGCATGGGGTGATGCATCATGGTTAAATTGTTTAATGTTATTCTGGTAACCTGATCGCCTTCTATTTTGATGTTGTCGGTTTCAGATAGCGGAACACCATTCATACTCCAAATATAGCGTTGCATATTCCCTGTGAGGTTCAATAAAATTTCTTTTACAGGCGTACCTTCAGGGTAGCTCGTTTTTTCCGGTGATTTTAAAAAGTCGTAGTTATATTCCGAAAACAAATCCATGCCTTCCATATTGCCCGTTTTCATAGTATCCTTTTGCTCATTCATCTGCATGCCTTCCATGGAATCCATTTCTTTAGCATCATCATTCATGGTATCATCCATG
>NZ_CAXBLF010000048.1:0-26800 GCF_963976535.1 uncultured Algibacter sp.
ATCGCAAAAAGCAAGCCCCTCTTTTTTATAAGCCTTGAAAACTTAGGGTTCGCAAAAATTTTCTTTAAGCGAACTATTTTTAGTCGAACCACAATGATTAATAATTAAACCCTAATTTATCCAACCCATTTTTAACATCCTCATTTTGCATAAATAAATTCCAAAGCAGACCTGTTCTATGGTTTTCAATCATCACAATTTGTGGCCCTTGATCTATACCCAAATAGGTTTGTGTTACCCAAAAATCATAGTGTGGACTAAACGCATCATAAAACCCTGCAGGACCAAGCATTTTATCTTTATTTTGATACAGGTAATGCATTACTTTTAATGATTCATTAGGTGTATATGGAATAGAACTTATCGCTGCTGTGGGCGACACAACGCCTTTATCGTTTGATGGACTATGTGCGGCATACCCTCTAGAGCCATCGGCATTTCTGGAATAACTGGCTGTTAAACCCCAAGTGTTGGCGCTATAACCTATATAATTTTTAGGATTAACAATGCAATATTGACGGTTTATTTTTGTATGGTTTACCACAACATTCCAGTAGTTGCCATATTGGTCGGATAAATTTTTTGGATTTAACCCCAAAAAAGAATAATGACTAAAAAATAGAGGCCCTCCAAAGTTTGAACCTCCCGCATGCTTTAACACTAGAGGAAAACCGTATTGTGAAGCCCCGGACACAATAGCACCAGATCTTGCCCAACCTTTTTCGTACGTTGCTTTAGTGATGCTATAATCGGGAGAGGCTGCTGCTAAAATATAGGTAATTAGCACCTCGTTATAACCTGTAAGTTTTAAGTTTATTTCAAAACCAAAATTAGGACTCCAATGCCAATATAGTACCTCTTGATTTTGAGTGTACCAATTCCATTGTACACCTTTCCATAGGATATCTGCTTTTGTTGCTAGAGCCTTTTCAGTATCCGTACCATTTTTTAAATATTCTTTCACACAAATAAGTCCTTGTACTAAAAATGCGGTTTCTACCAAATCACCACCATCATCCTTGGCACTGAAAGGAATCACGTTACCTGAACTTCCATTAATCCAATGTGACCATGCGCCGTGAAATCTATCGGCATTTTCTAAAAAATTAAATATTTTATTTAATCTTTCTATGCCTTGCTCCCTTGTTATAAAGCCACGTTCAATAGCCACAATGATGCTCATCAACCCAAAACCTGTTGCCCCAGAAGTCACCACATTTTGATTGAGTGTTGGCTCATTAGGGTGGTAACGTTCTTTTGCCGCTCCAGAATCTGCGTTGGCAAAATCCCAAAAATATTTAAAGGTTTCTTTTTGGGTTAAATCCATCATTTCTTCATCGCTAAGCGCAATAATAACAACGGGGTCATCATCTGAACCAGGAATGTACGGTTCTTGATACCCAGGACCATCATCGCCACATGAAAAAAGTACTATACACATTATGAATAAGGAATATCTAATCATACGTTTAATCTGTTTTAATATATTTAAATCCTAGTTTATCTAAACCAGATTGTACATCGGTATTTTTCATAAAGAAATCCCATAGCATACCAGAACGGTAATTTTCTATCATTACAGGAATAGGACCTTGGTCTATTGCCAAATATCTTGGTAAATACCAATTGTATTCCAAACTAAATGCATCATAAGGTCCATACTTACCAATTAAACTGTCGTGATCCTTATATAGTTTTTTAAGCATTTGCATACTTTCTTTTGGGGTGTATGGAAATGAAGCTAATGCTGCTGTTGGTGCTATAACTCCAAAGTCGTTATCAGGTCTGTGACTTTTGTACCCATTTACCGAATAACTAGAGGTTAATCCCCATAAACTGTCACCATAGCCTTTAAAGTTTTTAGGGTTATCTACGGCATATTTATAATGAATTTTAGCTTGATTTTGAACGAGTTTCCAATAATCAGCATATTGATCTGAAAGTCCGTTTGGATTTAATCCAACATATGAATAATGCGCCCAAAATAATGGACCAACTGGAGATTTATCATGTTCGTAATAATCTAAAACCAAATCTTCACCATAAAATTTTTCTTTTGATATAATTTCACCATCTCTAGCCCAACCTTTGTGATAGACTGATGGTTTTATGGGATGCGTTGGCGACGAAGCCGCTAAAACATACATGATTAAAGCTTCGTTATAACCACCTACCGGAAAGTTCATGTCCCAACCAAATTCTGGAGACCAATGCCAATAAAGCACATCTTCGCCTTTAGTGTACCAATCCCATTCAACTTCCTTCCAAAGCTTATCAATTTTCAATACTAGTTTTTGTTCTGCTTCATTACCATTTTTAAAATACTCGGCAACAGTTAGCATACCTTGAACTAAAAATGATGTTTCTACCAAATCGCCTCCGTTGTCTTTTTTACTAAAAGGCATCACCTTACCCGTTTGTCCATCCAACCAATGTGGCCATGCGCCATGAAATCTATCTGCTTTTTCAAGGAAATCTACCATTTTAACAAAACGATTAAATGCTTGTTCTTTGGTAATGAATCCTCGTTTAACTCCTACTAAAATAGCCATCATACCAAAACCAGTACCACCTGTAGTTACTGTATATTTTGGAGATGTTGGATAAATATTATCCATGTGTAAACGCTCTCTCGCAAGACCAGAAGTGGGTTCTGCGCCATCCCAAAAATAATTGAAAGTTTGCTGCTGAACTTTATCTAAAAGCGCATTATCCGAATATTGCTTCTTTTTAGTTGCATCAACTTTAATGTGTTGCTCTTTTTTACTTGAATTACAATTAAAAAAAAGTAATAAAATAGGAACTATAAATAGTAATTTATTGTTGTTCAAAAAGTTCATAAAAAAAGGATTAATAAATTTTAGCTGCATTATTCAAAAAATGCAGCCAAAATTTAAGAGACTAATTCAAATTAAAAATTTTAGACTTTAGAAACTTGTTATGATACTTCAAGAGTCTTTGTATAGCATTATTCAGACATGATTGTTTGAATTTCTGTTTGTGTGAGTTCTTTATCAAAAAAGTACAGTTCATCAAGATAACTAAGATCTGAAAAATGGCCCCATTCTGTAAACCTTGGTGCTCCGGACATGATGGAAATAACATCAATACCTGTCCAATCTACACCAGTAATGCCCGATTGCGCAACTACTTCACCATCAATATATACAATCGCATCGGTTTCTGATATGGTAAACGCTAAATGGACCCAATTGCCTGTTGTAGGATCAACGTCAGCTGCTGCTCCTCCATCAACCCATGTATCAGCTGCACCATCACCTACGTTCAATTTAAACCGTTGATTTCCATTATCTCCATTTTCACGGAAAAACCTAAATCCATTTGTTCTTAAATTTTGAACATCAGGATAACCACCATTACCAGTATCCTCAGGACCCATTACCAAAATACCTGCTCGGTCTGGGTCATTATTTAATTTGTACCACATGGCAGCACTAAAAGTCGTTGAAGTTAATCCATTAGATGGAAACGTTAAATAAGAGTCTGTTGCACCCGCATAGGCATCAGAACCAACCGCACTTTCACCAGCAAAACCAGGTGTTCCAACTACGGTTGCAGCAACATTTGCGGCTTTGTTTACATTATCCCCATCAAAAGGCATATATAATGTTGACCCAAAAAAGGGAGGTGTAACATCGCCACCAAATACTTCACCAACCTCTTCAACTGATAATGCTTTATTAAAAAACCGCAATTCGTCTAAATAACTATTATCCGAAGAATGCCCCCATTCTGTAAACCTTGGAGCTCCCGACATAATGGAAATAATATCAATACCTGTCCAATCTACACCAGTTATACCCGATTGCGCTACAGCTACCCCATTAATGTATACAATGGCCTCTGTGCCTGATATTGTAAATGCCAAATGAACCCAATCATTAGTTGTAGGATCAACGTCAGCATTAGCTCCGCCATCAATCCAAGCATCACCTGAGCCATTACCTACATTCAATTTAAACCTTTGATTTCCATCAGCACCATTTTCGCGGAAGAACCTAAAACCATTTGTTCTTAAATTTTGAACATCAGGATAACCACCGTTATTGACATCTTCAGGGCCCATTACCAAAATACCAGCACGATCTGGATCGTTGTTTAATTTATACCACATACTGGCGCTAAACTCTGGGGTGGTTAATCCATCTGAAGGATATGTTAGATATGAATCCATTGCTCCCAGATAGGCCCCTGAACCTTCATAGGCATCACCCGCTATTTGGGGCGAACCAACTGGGGTAGCAGCTACATTACCAACTAAATTAATAAAACCACCATCAAAAGGCATATAGAATGATTCTCCAGCAAATTGAGGTATATATGGGTTGAATGCATTGATCATGATTTGAATATCGGCTTGTGACAATGCTTTATTAAAGATACGGAGTTCATCCATATCACTGCTATCCGATTTATGATCCCAGTAGCTAAAAGTCTCGCCTCCTGAACCTATAGTTAAAGGTCCCACATCTGTCCAATCTATTGGTCCAGATAAAGTACCAGAATTCATTTCAATACCATTGAAATAAATTTTACTTTCTGTTTGAGAAATTGTAAAAGCCACATGAACCCATTCGCCAGCAGCGACATCTATAACGCCACCATTGTTCCAGCTTTCACCTGTACCAGTACCTACATTTAATTTAATTGTTTGTTCAGTAGCACTTCCTTCTCTAAACAACCTAAATCCTTGATTTCGGTCATCGGCATTGTCTCCCACCACTAATAATCCAGCTCTATCAGGGCTCGAATTTACTTTATACCAAAATGCCGCACTAAATTCATTGCTTTGCAGGCCTTCTGAAGGGAATGTTAAATATGCATCGGTTGTGCCCTGATATGCATTTGAACTTGCAAAACCAGAACCTGCAAAACCAGGGGTTCCAACCTGATCTGCAATTTCAAACCCAATTTGATCTCTGTAATCCCCATCAAAAGGCATGTATAAAACCTCTCCATCAAACAATGAGATGTATGGTGGTTCTTTTGAAAAATTAACTTCGGCAGTAGTGGATTTCCCTTCAATATCTATTGCTGTAACAGTTAGCACATGGTCTCCATCAGTTAAATTGTTATAGGTGTATTCTTCTAAAGCCCTACGGTAGTCTTTAAAATTGTTGAAACTAGTTATTTCAGTACCGTTTAAGAGAATAGATATACTTTCTACTTCAATATCATCGGTAACTTCTATTTTTATATCAAATGAAGTAACCTCTTCAAAAACCTTAATAGCTGTTCCTTCTGCAGGAGAAATGATTGTTACCTGAGGTGCTGTTGCATCTGCCCCTGGGCCTACTTCTGTTATTGGGTCTATGCCATCATTACAAGAAAAAACTAGTAATAATGTCATTAACACAATGAATTTATTTTTAAATGTTTTCATTTTCTTTAATTTTTTTTATTAGTTTGATGGAGCATCTAATACTGGAAATTGATCCACTTGACCCTGTGGATAAGGTAAATAGGCTTTATCTGGAGAGAATGTTCTACCATCATAGCTTAATTCGTTATAACGTTCAAGTCTTAGCATATCGTAATAACGTTTACCCCACTCCATTCCAAGTTCTGCAAATTTTTCGTCAACAATATCATCCAAAGTTACAGATCCTAGGAAAGCCATTCCTGCTCTTTCTCTAACTAGATTTACGGCTTGAGTTGCTGTCAATGCATTTCCAGAAGCCCCTTGTATCTGGGCTTCAGCATACATTAATAAAATTTCAGCATAACGAATTATCATGTAGTTTTTGTTACTTCCATAATCTGTTCTTCCTTGAATTAATTGGTTTGATGGCAAATAATGTTTCCCACTAGCAAAAAGAGCACGGGCATAATCATTTATTATATCTCCATCTCTAGTTGTGTTTTGAACGAAACTTGGTAAGGTAGCATAGGCTGGATCCATTTGAAGCTCTGCAATACCTCGATCTGTAAATAACACACTTGTTTCAAGACGATCCGTTTCACCACGATCTAACATGAATTTGATAAATTTCATACTCGGTTCATAAAAACCCCAACCACTTGATGCTCCTAGAACTACTGGTGTCCATTCTTGAGGGCCGTAAGGTGCATATAAATGCCTTTCTTGGTCACCTTCACCTTGTCCGAAATCAGAATATTGTAAATCCAAAATACTTTCGTCGCTTAGCTTGCCTGGGGTTTTAAATAACTCATAGAAATCAGGAAATAATTTAAACTTCCCTGAGCTTATAATTTCTCCGGTAGCATCAGCTACTGCTTGGTAGTTTTTTAACTCTTGATTTGCTAGTGCTTTAATTGCTAAAGCAGTATATCTTGTTGCTCCTCCTGGCAGATCCACACGTTCATTAGGACGCATATTTGGTAAAAATGGTATTGCTTCATCCATTTGATCAGAAATATGTTGCATTACTTCTTCTTTATTTGGCACAACATTTACCTCCAAAAGTTCCGCTGTATTAGAAGATTTCGGAATGAACACGTCTCCCCAAACTCTAGAAATATCAAATAGCATAATAGCTCTTAGCACTTTCGCTTCTGCAATGTATTGATTTCCTGTTGCAACTCCAGTTTGATCTGCAAACTCTTGATATCTAGCAATTTGTTCCATACCAGTATGGGCGGTAATTACATCTACATAGACATTCTCCCAAAGTGAGTTATACATCCAGTAGTCTTTATTATAGTTAAAAAGATCTGTTTCCGCAAAATCTTGTTGATCTCCTAAGCCTCCAGAATTCACATCATCTCCTCTTACGGAGATTAATAATGGTTGTTCCCAACCTCTTGATTGAAATGCTTCATAAACCCCTACAATCGACAGAATCATATTTTCTGTTTTAGTAAAATCTGTTCCTCCTGCAAAATTATTATTTTCTTGAGGCGCATCTAATTTATCAGAACAACTTGTTAGCGTTAAAGCAAACAATGTGATTAGTAACAGAGGCGTATAAATGTTTTTAAATAGTTTTTTCATAGCTTTAAATTTTTATGTTAACGCCAACAGTATAAACTGCAGGAATTGGATATGTTTGATTATCTACACCGTTTGCAACCTCTGGATTAAATCCGTTGTATTTAAAAACAGTTAAAGGTCTTTCAGCAGTCACATAAACTCTAATCTTTGGAAGATTAGCATTTTCACCATTACGATTAATGGTATATCCGAGAGAAATATTTTGAATTCTAAAATAGTCTCCATCTTCAATATAATAATCATTTAGGCGTTGATTCCAGCCTTTTCTAACAGCTGCTGCCGATGGATAAGAATTTGTAGTTCCTTCTCCACGCCAACGATTTACTGCAAAGTCACGATCCCAGTTAGTATCACTAGTAAAGATGACTTCCATTCTTTTTCGGTTTAAAATTTTATTACCACCTTGACCAGATCCAACAATATTAAAATCGAAATCCTTATAGTTAAACCCTATGTTTACACCAAATGTATAGTTAGGCAAGAATGAACCTAAAACGACTCTGTCGTCATCATCAATAGTATTTGGATCACCACCGTTCTCTTTATATTTAAAATCTCCAGGCACTAAACCATTAGCTAATGCAACTGGATCTGCATCAATCTGATCTTGGTTTTGATATACACCAGCTATTTCCCTACCAAAAAAGGCAAATATTGGTTGACCTTCGATAGAACGTTGGCGAAACTCTGGTCTACCCGCGTCTAAAAACCCTGTTTCATTATTTAAATTTAAAACTTCATTTTTTAAGGTGGCAAAGTTTGCTCCTATATTATAACTAAAATCATCTGAAACACGTTTATTCCATGCTAAGTCAATTTCAAAACCTGAGTTTCTAATTTCACCTACGTTATTTCTTGTCGTTCCTGGTATTAAAGGTCGTTGAACTGGTATTACAGCATCTTTTGTATCTCTAACATAATAATCTGCCTCAATTGCTAAATTATTATTAAACATTCTTGCTGTAAGACCAACATTGGTTTCTTCTGTAACCTCCCATTTTAAAGAAGTAAAATCACTACCAGTACTTAAACCGCTAAATCTAGTATCGCCTAGAGCAGTTTCAACTACTGTGGAGGTTATTGAGCCATTACTTCCAGGCACATTATCATTACCTAATTTACCCCAACTGCCACGAAACTTCAAGAAATCGAATATGCCATTGTTTTGCATAAATGACTCTTCTGAAACTACCCAACCTGCGCCAATAACAGGAAAATACCCCCATTTTTCTTGATACTTGTTTGTACCATCTGCTCTAAAAGTACCATATAATAAATAACGATCGTCAAAATTATATGAAAGCCTTCCAAAATATGAAAGTCCATATTCTCTAACGCCACCATCTCCAACATTTTCCGTTACAATGGTTTGAGCTTGATCTAAGTAATATGCTTCTTCTCCTGACAAAGGAAAGTTTAATCCTCTTGCCGTTAAAAACTGAAATGACTCATCTCTAAATGATGCACCTGCTAATACAGTAAAATTGTGTTTATCAATACTTGCCTTATAGGTTAACGTATTATCCCAAATTTGATTTGAAATAGTCGTACTACTTTTTGTCAGATCAGCATTTTCTCTTTTAAAGCCATTCCCTACAAAATAAGGCAAATCAACATTTCTTGTCTCAAGAGTTTCAAAGTTGTGATTGTATGCCGTTTTGAATGTAAGTTTATCTTGTATTAAAGTAAATTCTGCAAAAATATTAGCCAAAACATTTCTTATTTTGGTTCTATTTTCACTTAAATCCAATAATGGAAAAGGGTTTTGCCCACCTCTATATCCTAAGTCTTGAGCATTAGCATAGTTTTTTGGAAAAACATTAGGATTATCAGCCAGATTTGGATCAAAAACTGGCATTATAGGCACTGCATAATATGCGAGTCGCCATGCCGAATCTTCACCACTATATCTTGTAGCATTACTTAAAACAGTATTTACTCCTACTTTTAACCAATCGTTTGCTTTAAATTCTAATTTACTTCTAATATTGAAACGCTCATATTCGTTCTTCATATCAAGAATACCTTCTTGTTGAAAATAGTTAATCCCAACAGAGTAACTTATATTTTCAGCACCTCCTGTAACACCAATACTATGATTTTGAATAAGTGCTTGTCTAATAATTTCGTCATACCAATCTGTATTTACATTAGGTACATTAGGGTTTATTCGACTACGCCCATAACGTTGCATAGCATTTAAAATGAATTGCGAGTCTGGTGCAGAGCCAGATTCTTGTGCCAAAGTTGTAAACTGTTCTGAATTAGCAACTTTTAACACATTTTGAGCCACTTGATAACCAGAATACCCATCATAAGTAATTTCTGTTTTCTTATTAAAACCACCAGATTTAGTTTCAATCAATACAACACCATTTGCAGCACGTACACCATAAATAGCCGCAGCTGAAGCATCTTTTAATATTGAAACAGATGCAATATCTGCTGTGTTCAAAAAGTCAATATTATCAAAAAACATACCATCTACAACATATAATGGACCAGATGCACCTGTATCATATGAACCAATACCACGTACTCTAATAGTTGGGCCTTGTCCTGGCGCTCCATTACTAACCACCTGCATACCTGCCACTTTCCCTTGGAGCGCTTGCATTACAGAACCAGTTGGAACTGTTTCTAATTCTTCTGCTTTAATAGTTGTGATTGCAGAAGTTAAATCTTTTGACCTCATTTGTCCATATCCAATAACAACAATTTCATCCAATGCGGCAATATCCGATTCTAAGGTCACATTAATTTCTGTTTGATTTTGAATTTGGATATATACCGTTTTAAATCCAAGAGAGCTGTATTCTAAAGTTTCTCCTTGGCTTACCTTAATAGAATAATTTCCATCAAAGTCTGTACTTGTTCCTCTAGTTGTTCCTTGCACAATAACATTAACCCCTGGCACAGACATATTATCCTCAGCACTAGTTACAATGCCACTAACGGATTTATCCTGTGCAAAAGCATGCATTGTAAACAGAAGAATTAACAATAAAGTAAATCTTGTTTTCATATAATTTTATTTAGAATGTTAGTTTGTACTAAATTATAAACTATATAGATACTAATCAAAAAAGGACTTACACATAAAATACGCCATCGCGTAGAAAACACTAAAAAACGCTTATTGACGTATGTTGTAACGATTAAAAACGAAGATAATAAGAGGGTTTAAACAGTTTTTGACGTAGTTTTGACGTATAGGATGAGCGAATAAATTGTGATAATAGTGTCGCTTATTTGAAAATTCGTAGATAATCAACCAGAGATTTGTCATTTCCTAAATTTAGCTTGCGTTTTAATCGATATCTGTGAGTTTCTAGGCCTCTGATTGAGACATTCATTAATGGCGCAATTTCCTTAGTCAATAAATTCATTTTGATATAGGCGCAAATCTTTAAATCTTTATGGGTAAGCTTTGGGAACTTACTTTTTAATTGATTAAAAAACTCTTCATGAACCTGGTTGAAATTATATTCAAACAATTGCCATTCATCTTCATGTCCAATAGTATTATCTATCTTTCTTAAAAGTCTTTTATATACCGGTGTATTCTCAAAACTTGATTTGTTTTTAACAAGTTCATATTTAATTTCCAGTATGGATTCATTCTTTTTAACTAATGCCATAGCCGTATTAGCAAGCTGCTTACTTTTTAATTTTACTTCGCTTTTTAATGATTCGTTTTTAAGCTGCGCTATTTTTTTATCGTTTTCAATAGCTTTTTCTTTAAGTAACACATCTTGCTCTTTAATAAGCTTGTTGTGTAGTGCTTCTTGCTCTTTATTAATTTTTCGCTTATGCAGCCAGTAAACAATCAAGCTGATAAATATTGCCACTAAAAAATAAAGTAAACTATTTTTATACCAAGGTGGTAATATTTTTAATTGAAGTGTTTTTATTGACGATAGACCACCAGCTAGATTTGCTGTTCTAAAATGTATTTTATAGTCACCATTACTTAAACTAGATAATTCTAACTTTTCATTATCCATTTGATACCAATTTAAAGTATCTGAATTAGATAATGCATACTCAAAAAAATGATTGCTAGAATTTGGTGAAGATACTGATATGCTAATATTTTTGTTGAATGGAAATTCATAAGCATCCAAATTATTTATATCTACTAAATTTTTATCAATCTCAATACGCTCAATGATTGGCTCATGAAGTGTGCCTTGTTTATGTGCAGAATTTGTTTTATTAACTAGCATAAACCCGTCATATAGATTTAAAGCATAAATTGAATCATTTATTTGAGATACACTTTCTCCATCTACAACCAATCTTTCTTTAAAAATTTTATTAGGAAGCTCTAAATTCGTATTCCCATTAATTAAGGATACAAAACTGATTTTATCCTTTGCATTTTTAATAACCAACAAATCAGTCTTAGGCTCTGAAATAATACTTGCATCTGTTCCAAACTTTTCATTCAATAAGCTATTAGGTACGATGCTATCAATTAAACCTTCATATTTTTGCCATCCTTCATTAGTTTTGAAGGAAATATCATTTTTAATATTATGAACCCGCACATTAAAATCTGACCAAAGGCCTTTGTTTTTATAATCTTCAAATACAACGTTATTGTAATCAGCATCAAACTTTACTCTAAATAATCCTTTATAAGCATGAGCAGCCCATGCTGTATGTTGATCTTCAAACACTAAAAACTTAATAGGTACAGTTGAGCCTTCTATTCTTTTTGATTCCCAATTACCATTATTATACTTATACCTTACCAAACCCGTATATGTGCCTTGTATAAATGTGTTTTCAGTCTCTGGAACTTTTTTAATAACCCAGCCGCCAGTGGAATTTGATATTTCTTTTAATGTCTTGTTTTGAACTAAATATGTCCCATTATTATGTCCACAAAATAAATCTCCGTTTATTTCTTTCAAATCCCAAACTTGACCTTGTGAATCTTCAATAAATTTTAATTTGTCATCACTATTATCTAAATAAAACAATCCTGTATTGCTCCCTATATATAGCGTATTATTATAGTTAATGATATCGTAAACGGCACCTAATTCTCCTGAATTGTCTTTATATAATACATGATTGTAATTTAAATCAATTAGAGCAACACCATTATCTAATCCAACCCATAATTTATTATTTTTCCCAAGTCCTTGGCTTAAAATAGTATTATTAAGCAATCCATTTTCCTTGTTAATATGATATAATACTTCTCCTAAACCATTAGTTATATACAATCCGTTTTTAATCGTACCAAAAACCATATTACCATTTTTTAATTCTAAAAAATTATTAAGTTGATGTTCTTTGATTATTTTATTGATTGGAGACTGCCAATGTTCTAGTTTTATATTATCATATAAATAGCATCCTTGCAATGCGGTAGTAATGAGTAATTTATTATTGAAATTTGAAATAGAAATAACTTTAACGTTGTATAATTCATCAGTATTTAAAAATGGAACTAAAGTGTTATTTTCTAAAAGAAAGATGCCGTTTTTTAATGTTGAAACGTAAATTTTATCATCTACAACATCGCACGAAAGTATGGTAGATTTTGCCGTTGTATTAATGATTTTCCCTTCTTTATAGATGTATAGATTTGAAAAAGATCTAAAAATAATAACACCATTATGCTGTAATATTTGCCAAAATTCTTCATCTAAAGTTTCTTTTTGTTCGTTGAAATTGCTCAGTGATGTATAAATTAATTGACCTTTTTGGTTTTTTTTCCAGTACCCAAATTCTTCATAAGACCCTGTATAAATAAGATTATCATAAGCTAATACCGATCGAATAATAGTTTTATTTGGAAGTTGAAAAAATTGCCATTTTAAGCCATCAAATTCCATTAAGCCTTTATCATTAGCCACATATATTTTTCCGTTTTCAGCTAAAGAAATTCCCCAGTTTTGGTTGCCAGCATTAAATTCAGTTAATGCATAATTTTCAAAAAAAGGGGTGTATTGAGAATATATTTTACTACTAGACAATAGTATAAAGATTAAAAGCAGTATGGACTTAAAACTTGTTAGCATTAGTATATCTAAACTTAAATAAGATAAAATTCAAACAAATCTAATCAATTAAAAAATGATTTATAAATATTGAAACCTATTCTTCTTTTGAAATTTCTCTATTTTAATTATTAAAACAAAATAATGATTAGTCTATCTTTTTACCCTTAACCGTCACTTTAAATATCTTTTTAACACTACCAAAATTGTTTGTTGCCTTTAATATATAGGTTTCTGATTTGTTTAAATTTTCCATATACTCACCATTAATCTTTTGTAGCTTTCCAAATTCTTTGTTTGCATCTTGAATATCAGACATTATTTCTCCGAAACTATCAAATAGTTGTATTTTTTGAGCATTATTAATCTGCCAGTAAAAACGAACTTGCTCGCCTCGCTCAATATTTTGTGGTTCAATCTTAAAAAAAACAATTTCCGGTGCTGACTCTAGTTTTGGTTTTGAGTCAACAGTAATTGTAATATACATGTTTGATCCTGGCTCTCTCGTATATGTCTCCAGTGATCGTTTGGCATTTAATCGATATGTAGTTGTTTTCTTTGGTGAGATATTTACAAATCCAGAAGGTTTTACTTTTTGCACATTAGGACGCTCTCCATAAAGACTAACATTGTAGGCATTCTCGGTTTGCCACACAAGTGTTGTTGAGTCTCCTTTTATGATATTCGTTTTCTTTGCTGTAAAAGAAATAATTCTTGGATGCTTAATTGTTGAGTTCCATGATTTATTAAACAAGAATTCTTGACAATACATTTTACGTTTAATAGCTAACATGCATATCTTAATACTTTTACTTGTGAAATCATCTTTTTTCAAGTGTTTTTTAATCGTAAAAACCACCTGATTATTCCCCGTTTTAAGCGGGATCAATGCTGTATTGACATTCCGAGACATTGAGTTCCCTTCTCCATCTTGAGGAAATGCATAAATAAAGAACTTTTCGGGATCTGTTTTTCCAACATAGCTATAGTTAACCGTAACCTTAATCTCGACATCAGATATGTTATCCACCTCAAAGTTACTGATGCTTATCCCTTTAGCTATTGTCTCTTTGTCTTGTGCTTGACTTTGAAAAGCGACACAAAAAAATACTATTTTTGCCATTATTTTTAGCCTTTTCATTATATCTGTTTATTGATTTTTATTTAGAAATAAAATATGCTTATTTGAGTTTATTTTTTCTGAATGTACAATACATGATAGCCTTCATCTCCAGCTAAGTCAGGACCACCTACTATTGTAGTGATCTGAAGGTATCCTTGAATAGTTCCATCTGGTCTTTTAGAAACATCTACAGACTTTACGCCAAGGTCATTGTCATTTTTTTGTTGCTCATTCACTACCAAGAGATTTTTGTTATTGATTACTAAAGCGTGCGATGTCCCATTGTCCGAATCAGCGGAAGCATCAGTGTCTTCCTTTGTAACAACAAATCTGTTATATACTTCACGAATGTCCATTTCTTGAGGAAGTCCAGATTCTGAAGGATTAACCTTGAAAGCAATTTTAAACTGCGCAGTTAATGGTGGTTCTGTCCAGGGTTTCCAATTGCTAGGTGCAGACCCACCTAGAAAGCCAAAATCAGCATTATTATCAAATCTATTTGAATCGTCTTGTAATAACATTATGTAATATCCTTTGCCCTCTCTCCACCATATCATTTCTGAAGGATGTATTTCTGGTCTGTTGTTATGAACACGTTCTCTGACCCAAGGACCATAGAGACAAATTTCTTTTTCTAAAAGAACAATATTCGGTTTTGTAACTACATGTCCCCATATGTTCTCAACTTTTTCACCACTGTTTGGAAAAAACAAATTATCGTAAAAACTCTTATCGGGTGTTAATTCGCCTTCTAATAAATAACCGCCAGTTTCTTTATTGATATGCCAGCCACCAGACCGCCATTCTCCATTCCAGGCTTTAGTAGCCCATTCTGGGTCTTTGTATTTAAGAACGTCGTCAATTAAAAATGAAAACTCATCGTTTGGCTCTATAAATATATTCCAGTCCATCTCTGCGCCCGAACCATTATATGTCTGAAATTTTTTTAACTTTCCACAACAAACATGCTTTTTTCCGTCAATAGGAAACCAATTATTAGAATATTCAAAAATATTAATCGATTCTTCTCCTACAGTTTTTTCTGCAGGTATAGAACTAATAAAATTACTTAGAGGGTCAAACCCTTTAATTCCTTGCATTTTGTTAATCACTCTATTCCGCTCATTAATTTCTTCTTGAGTACTGTTTGGTGCATTTGTTAATACAAAATCATTAAACTCATTTAAAGGAGCTAATTCTCCCGTATTTGGCGAGTCGGGAAGTAGGCGTACATAGCCTTCAATTCTCACTTTTCTATAACCACCAGCTTCGGCAGTTCTCATTCCTTGTGGCGTTGCAATTGTGAAATTATCTTTACGAGCATGGTTATAATATAACCAAAGGGGTTTGTATAATTGGGTATGGATTGGAGATTATGGAGTATGTTGGTTATTAAAAAAGGGAACATTTTTGGTAAAACTACCTCATATCCCCTTTTATCCAATTAATAGCCTCTTTAATATTATTTGATCACTATTTTTTTAGTCGCGCTACCATTATTACCAAACACTTTTAGAAAGTATATTCCCGATTGCAAATGATCAACTTTAAGTTGTTCAGTTTCAAGAGACGTTAAAACCTGTTTCCCTAAAACATCAAACATTTTAATTTGCTCAATTTCAATAGAAGACCTAATATAAATAAATTCTGAAGCTGGGTTTGGAAACACTGAAACGCTGTTTAGAAAAATATTATCTTCTGTACTTAATGTTGCAAAGTCAAAACTTCCCAAACCCGACGCAATCCCACCAAAATAATCTTGTTTTGTTGTAGCGTCTATATTTGAATTATAAAAACTATCTAAAACTCCTAAAGCATTTATGGCAATGGGTTCAGAATTTAATAAAAAACGCATTTGTCCTGTTACAGGCATATTGGAAACTTCAAAACGCACCAAGTCTATTTGTTGGTTCATAGTATGTGAGAATATAGTTTGCCCAGATAGAAGATTAATAAAAAACGCGTCTTCAGTTCCATCACCACCATAATTTTCAAGTATTGCTGCATTTAATACAGAATTGCCCCAAGATCTACCTCCTAATAAATCCGTTCGGTAGGTAATATCGGCATTGCCAGCTGGCATCATTATAGTAAAACCCGCATCAGACACATCTGTGTCTCCTGTAGAATCAAAATCTGGAATAGCTACAACTTTAAAGCTATAGTCACTTACGTGAACAATCCCAAATTCGTAATTCTGTGCAAAAACACCAAATGATAAAAGTCCTAAAAAGAAAGAGATGTAATAATTTTTCATAATTTAAATTTTATTGATTATTGATTATTAATTTTTTGTTGGTACGGTTTCGCTAATAGTATATGTGATTAAATTTAATACATTACCTGAGTGTGCAACAACGTTATCTTTGATAACATTACTATCATTATTTGCTCCCGAAAATTTACCTGTACCATCCATATTTACGTCTATGTTTAAATATCCTGTAGATCCAAAAGTGATTAAATTTAGAATATTAGCTGGATCTGACAGTACAAAATCTTTAATGACATTAACACTGTTGGATGCTCCCGAGAACCTTGATTGGCTGACACTATTAGTATCACCTGTCCAAAGTGCCCAATTGCCCAATCCCATATCCACACGTGCATTACTCCCAAAGGTTGAGACCCCGTTGCTTTTAAGGTCAACAGCAGTTGCAGAAGCTTCGGTTAATCCAAAACTTGCCGATGTCATCGCACCTAAATGATTACGATGCTTTACAACAACGTAGTAATTTGTTGGTACAGCTGTCATAACCAAATCGGAAATGCCATCTAAAGCCACAATATCGCCATCGCGCTGCAATAGTGCCGATTTTTCATTTATAAGGTCCGTATTGTCGTTTGCTCCACGTAGTTCTACCCAAACCCAATCCACAATATCATCTTGTGCCAATCCAGATCCTGAAGTGCCTCCTGTATTAAAAACACTTGCGGCCACTGTGGCTCCATCGTTATAAGGTGTGTTTGTTGGCATATACCCTAAAGACCTTAAATTGTCATTCATAAGCCCAGGGATTGCAGGGTTTAAAAACGGTCCCTGTAAAAATATTTTAGTATCTAGAAGGACTTCAAAGGCTTTGCCAACAAAGCCTTCAGAAAGTATAATATTTCCTGCCGAGCTTTCCTGAACATTAACTTCTCCAATGGTAGAAACAATTTGTATGTTACCATTACTGGCACTCGAACCTCCAGCATCTATGCTGCTTTTATAAATGCTTTGTCCGACTAATATCGTGCTAAAAAACAATGCTGTAATTACGATTAGCTGTTTACTCACAACATTCAAATTGTTCTTGTTGTGTTTCCCGAAGCGTCGGGACAAGTTGTGGTTTTTCTTTGTTAAATTCATTGCTGTGTGGTATTAAGTTTTTGTTCAATTTGTTTTAAACGCGTATTAAAATCTGACTGCTGACTGAAGACTGCTGACTGCAAACTTTTTATTTCAGACTGCTGACTGCCAACTGTGGACTGCAAACTATCAATAATATCCTGCTGTTCCTGTATGGCTTTGGTTAGCAAGGCAATAAAATCGTTGTAACGTAAACTCATAAAGCCTTTATCATCTTTGGTTAAAAAGCCTTGTTCTGTATAACCAACTTTAGTTAAGAGTGCTTCTACATTTTGAGCAATAAAACCCATTTCACGAGTTTTATGTTCGTTGTTTTTACGCATATAATCTACAGGTTGCAGTTGTTTTACAAAGGCTAAACCATAAGGCAATACTCTAATGTTTTCTTTCCATCTTAAATCTGATGTTACTGTCCAGGCTACTTGTATACCTGCCCAAGTAACACTCATATTACCAATTTTTACTTGGTTTGATCCAATTGTAGAAGGCGTTTGGGCACCATGCCCTATTGCTGTATTATTGTCTCCTGTGGTGTTGCTAGAAAGCGCCAACACTCCATAGGCCGTATTGCGGTTTCCTATAGTGTTATTAAAAAGCGCCTTATAGCCGTTTGCGGTATTTTGGTTTCCTTCGATGTTGTTACGAAGTGCCTCAAATCCGTTGGCGATATTGTGGTCTCCTCTGGTATTGGAATAAAGCGCCTGATAGCCATTGGCGGTATTGTAGATTCCTTCGGTGTTGGAATAAAGCGCCTGATAGCCGTTTGCGGTATTGTAGTCTCCATCGATGTTACTCCAAAGTGCTTGAAAACCAATAGCTATGTTTCTGTCTCCTTCGGTGTTGCTACGAAGTGCCTCATATCCGTTGGCAACATTGCGAGCTCCTATGGTGTTGCTAAAAAGTGCTTGATACCCATTTGCAGTGTTATACCCTCCTGTAAGATTATTATAAAGTGCCCAACTACCGTAAGCAGTATTTCTAGGCCCTGAAGTATTATTAAAAAGTGCCTTATATCCAGTTGCTATATTATGAAACCCTATAAAGTTATTATAAAGTGCTTGATAGCCGTTAGCGATATTGAAGCCTCCTGCGTTGTTGGAATAAAGTGCTTGATAGCCGTTAGCGATATTGGAGAGTCCTACCGTGTTGGAATAAAGTGCTTGATAGCCTATACCAACATTATTATTGTCTGTACCATCATCATTTAATCCTGCATCTATACCTAAAAATAATGAAGAACCATTGGCATCAGATTTGCCATCGGTTAATTCATCTATTTTAGAAGCTGTATTTGCTGCACTCAAGGCATACGGCACTGCCATAAACTGTGTGGTGCCCATATCTACAAAAGAGGCATCTTGCTCTATATCTATCTCTACTTTTAAAGCGTGCGTGTCGCTTCCCCAAGCAATGTCTGTAAACACATCGCTGGTGGTGCCTTCTCCTATATTAAGTATTACTATGCCGTTGGCATCCGTTGCTACGCCTGTATGTGTTTCTACATACACATTGGTTGGGCCAGTATCGGCTATAATGGTAAACCTAACATCTATGGTTTGGTTGGCTACCACATTGCCCAAATTGTCTTTAACAAGTGCTTTGTAATTGATGCCTTGTTGGGCTGTTGCCGTAAAGGCGATTAGCACAGCTGCTAGGAATATGAGTACTGTTTTCATGTGTTTATATTTATTGTTTTTCTATTGTCACATGTAACATCCATATAATCATTGTCCTTGGGTATCAAGTTTTAGTTATGGATGTTTCATGGTATTTGTTTTTTGTTGTTTATTTGTTGAATCGTTTATTCGTTTATTCGTTTAATTGTTGAATTGTTTATTTGTTGAATTGCTTCCTACTTCGTGTTTTCTCTTCTTTGGTTTTTATGTTTGTTATTGCGGGACTTTTTATAAAGCCGTGGTAATTTTTTAATGGGAACTCCTATTAATGAGATTGCCACAACCTAAAGGTTTCGCAATGACAGTTGCATCGTGAGATTGCCACTCCCGACGATACTGTCGGGATTGCAATGACGGTTATTGATTTATTTATAAAATTAAGGTTAACTCATAAAAAAGACTTTCACTATTTAGTCAAAGTCTAGCAGTATTTATGCATTAAAGAAAAATGGTGTGTTTTATGCTTTTAAAAAGAAAAGAACTTTGCTGAATTTTTAGTGTCAACTAATTAAGTACGTGACAAAAATTATTTTTAAAAAATAATCTACCAGAAGTTTTCAAGCACATCAAGACCTCACAGGTTTTAAAAACCTGTGAGGTCTATAAAGCCTACAAAATGTAATATATTGAAAATAAAGTTATTGAATTTTTATTCTAAATTTTTGTCATGTACTAAAGTCAACTAATATTTTTTCATTTTATAAACAAATAGATGTGGATTCCCCGTTTAATGGCAACACAGTCTGTGCAGAGACCACTAAGCGGAGCTTAGCGGTAGCTGGGGGAAACCCCGAGGCATCCCGATAGCGATCGGGATCGAGGAATTCTTTTCGATTAAAGCAATCTTATTTCTACCTGTTAATCCATTGACCATACATCATTTAATCCAACACCACCATTTATTGCCCCAGCAATGACCCAAATTTTATCGTTAAAAACTACGGATGTGTGAGCTGCTCTTGCCGAGAAATGTGCTGACGTAGTAACCTCTGTCCAATTCTCCCCATCAGGACTACTCCATACATCATTTTTAAAATTGCCATCATTTCCAGCAATGACCCATATTTTATTACCAAAAACCACGAAGGTGTGGCCAAATCTTGCCGAGAAAGGTGCTGACGTAGTAACCTCTGTCCATGTTACGCCATCAGGACTACTCCATACATCATTTTTTAAATTGCCATCATTTCCAGCAATGACCCATATTTTATCGTTTAAAACTACAGAGGTGTGGTCCAATCTTGCCGAGAAAAGTGCTGATGTAGTGACTTGCGTCCATGATATACCATCCGGACTACTCCAAACATCATTTTTACGAATGCCATCAAATCCACTAATGACCCATATTTTATCGTTTAAAACTACAGAGGTGTGCTCCGATCTTGCCGAGAAAGGTGCTGAGGCAGTAACCTCTGTCCATGTCAGTCCATCAGGACTACTCCATACATCATTTTTATAATTACCATCCAGTCCACCAATGACCCATATTTTATCGTTGAAAACCACAGAGGTGTGGTACACTCTTTCCGAGAAAGGGGCTGACGTAGTAACCTCTGTCCAAGTTACCCCATCAGGACTACTCCATACATCATTTTTTAAAATGCCATCAGCTCCACCAATGACCCACATTTTACCATCAAATACAATGGAGGTATGGTTCCGTCGTTCTGAAAATGCAGCATTTGCGGTTACAGGCGTTGTGGGAATACTCAGGTTGCGGGTTGTAAAACTAAAGGTGTTGCTCATGCTGGTATTGCCGGCATTGTCGGTTGCCATCACTTTCCAAAACCTGCTTACTGTTAATGGCAATCTATCTTGTAGGGTAAAGCTAGTACCACTTATATTATTTGCAATACTTGTGGTTGGGTTGCTGTTTGCATCCATAAGCAGCTCGTAGGTTATAGTGTCTCCTTCGGGATCTACGGCGGCATTCCAACTAAAGGTTGGTTTTACATCTACACCAATGGCACCATCTGTTACCGCTATTAAGGTAAAGGCTTCTGGGGCTTGATTGGGTGCTGCATCGGTGTCATCACCACTACTGCTACAGCTTGCTGCTATAAGCATTAAACATAGGGCCGATGCGATTACTAACTGTTTTTTAAGTGTTTTCATAGTTTCTAATTATTCGTTATTGTTTTTAAAATTACAGGCCATTAAAGGGGCAAACATTATGTATTGAAAGCCTTGCAATAGACTCTACTTTTGATTAAACATCCATGATATGAGCCATGTTAATCCATGGACCATACGTCATTTTTTAAAAAACCATCATATCCAGCAATGACCCATATTTTATTATCAAAAACTACAAAGCTGTGGCTGTATCTTTCCGAGAAAGGTGCTGACGCAGTAGCCTCTGTCCAAGTTATCCCATCAGGGCTACTCCATACATCATTTTTATAATTGCCATCCAGTCCAGCAATGACCCATATTTTATTATCAAAAACTACGGAGGTGTGGGAATATCTTGCTGAGAAAGGTGCTGAGGCATTAACGGCTGTCCAAGTTACCCCATCAGGACTGTTCCATACATCATTTTTACGAATGTCATCATATCCAGCAATGACCCATATTTTATTATCAAAAACTACAGAGGTGTGAGCTGCTCTTGCAGAGAAAGGTGCTGACGCAGTAGCCTCTGTCCAAGTTATCCCATCAGGGCTACTCCATACATCATTTTTACGAATGCCATCCTCTCCAGCAATGACCCATATTTTATTATCCAAAACTACGGAGGTGTGGGAATATCTTGCCGAGAAAGGTGCTGAGGCAGTAACGGCTGTCCAAGTTATCCCATCAGGACTACTCCATACATCATTTTTACGAATGCCTTCATCCAATCCGCCAATGACCCATATTTTATTATCAAATACAACAGAAGTATGACTCGATCGTTCTGAAAACCCTGCATTAGATGTAACCTCTGTCCAATTCTCTCCATCAGGACTATTCCATACATCATTTAATGCACTATTATCGATTCCACCAATGACCCACATTTTACCATCAAATACTATAGAAGCATGAGCCAATCGTTCTGAAAATGCCGCATTTGCGGTTACAGGCGTTGTGGGAATACTCAGGTTGCGGGTTGTAAAACTAAAGGTGTTGCTCATGCTGGTATTGCCGGCATTGTCGGTTGCCATCACTTTCCAAAACCTGCTTACTGTTAATGGCAATCTATCTTGTAGGGTAAAGCTAGTACCACTTATATTATTTGCAATACTTGTGGTTGGGTTGCTGTTTGCATCCATAAGCAGCTCGTAGGTTATAGTGTCTCCTTCGGGATCTACGGCGGCATTCCAACTAAAGGTTGGTTTTACATCTACACCAATGGCACCATCTGTTACCGCTATTAAGGTAAAGGCTTCTGGGGCTTGATTGGGTGCTGCATTATTCTCATCCTTACTGCAATTGAACAATGTAAAGATTGAAAGTATAAATACGATTAGTTTTCCTTGATTTTTCATGATTTCTATTGTTAATTGTTTTCTAAAAATGGTCATGCTCAAAAAGAATATAGTACAAGAAATTACTTGTAGCTAATGTTCAACATATTTTAATTGAGTAATTTATATCTAAAAGTCACACCTTCGTCCCGATCCTCACTGATATATTCCACTGCATAATAGTTGCCATCATTTGTTTTAAACAAGGCAACAAAATTGATAGGCAAAGCTGGAAAATCAATACATGCCGGGTTATCGTCGTCAAACTGTTCACAGAAATAATAGTTAGAAACATTGGGAAAGGATAGATCAGTAAACGACTTATCATATACAAATGCCATAGAGGAGAAGCCTTCATTCCAAAACATAAACGAACCAGAATTATTGTATGCAAATGTTAGGTCATAATTAGGATTAGGATCAATGTCAAAATCAGGGTCTGTAAAACTCATTTGAGTTTCAAAATCAAAATAGGTTTGAAACTGGACGGTAACCGAGGAAAATGCATCTTGAACGTCCATAGCTGTTTCGTCCTCCTTGGAACAAGAAATTAATAGCGATACTGTTAATAGTAAGAGTAAATTTTTCATAATTGATTTTTTTTTAAAACTAATTGAACTCAAAAGGCTCTATCATATATAGGCTATACAAGATTATTACATTGCTATAAAAGCATCATGTACTATTTAGTCAAAGTCTAGCAGTATTTATGCATTAAAGAAAAATGGTGTGTTTTATGCTTTTAAAAAGAAAAGAACTTTGCTGAATTTTTAGTGTCAACTAATTAAGTACGTGACAAAAATTATTTTTAAAAAATAATCTACCAGAAGTTTTCAAGCACATCAAGACCTCACAGGTTTTAAAAACCTGTGAGGTCTATAAAGCCTACAAAATGTAATATATTGAAAATAAAGTTATTGAATTTTTATTCTAAATTTTTGTCATGTACTAAAGTCAACTAATATTTTTTCATTTTATAAACAAATAGATGTGGATTCCCCGCTTAATGGCAACACGGTCTGTGCAGAGACCACTAAGCGGAGCTTAGCGGTAGCTGGGGGCTTAGCGGTAGCTGGTGATTCACTATTTAGTCAAACTCTAGCAGTATTTATGAATTTGAATAAAACATCAAAATATGCATGCTTCTATTCTAAAACCGATACGTTGTTTGTTAAACCGCCAGGTATATTATTATCAAAGCCACCGATTACCCAGACTTTATCATCAAAAACCAAAGAAGTATGACTATGTCTCCTCCATGTAGGTGTATTTGGAGCAGTTGACACTGGAGTCCATTCAGTTCCATCGGTACTGCCAAAAGCATCGTTGTTACCAGACCCACCAATGACCCACATTTTATAATCGAAGACCACAGAGGTATGGTACCAACTACTATTGAATTGACCAGGTTCTGCAACAGAAATCCAGTCCACACCATTTGAGCTAGACCACACGTCATTTCTAAGCCCGCTGTCGTTCCCCGCAATGACCCACATTTTATTATCAAAGACAATGGACGTATGCCCCCTCCTTGCTGTAAATTCAGGAGCGTTTGCCACAGGTGTCCAACTTAGGCCATCAGAGCTGCTCCACACATCATTTCTAAAAGCTGTACCTCCCTCATTTCCACCAATAACCCAAATTTTATCATCAAAAACTACAGACGTGTGGTCTTGTCTACTTGAAAAGGGCGCTGCAGCAGTAACTTGTGTCCAAGTTATTCCATCTGGACTGCTCCATACATCATTTGCATTTGTACCATCTTCATTCACATTCCCACCAATGATCCAAATCTTATTATTAAAAACAACAGAAGTGGGTCTAAACCTAGGAGTAAACCCTGCAGAAGCAGTTAACTGTGTCCAAGTTATCCCATCACTACTGTTCCATACATCATTTTTTAAAACACCATCATACCCAGCGATGACCCACATTTTGTTATTAAAGACGACAGACCTATGACCAAATCTTGGCGAGAACATTGGATTTGGATTAACGGCTGTTGAAGGAAATTTAAGATTGCGGGTTTTAAAACTAAAGGTCTCGCTTGTGGTAGATTTCCCTGCATTGTCAGTTGCAATCACTTTCCAGAACCACTGCTCCATATATCGCAGCCTATACGGAAAAGTATGCGTTGTATTACTGTTGTTGTTGACAATAAAATTAGTCGGATTGATATTAGTACCCAAAATCAGTTGATAACTTATTGGACCACCTTCAGGATCTATGGCTGGATTCCAACTGAACGTCGGACTATCGACCTCTACTTCAATTGCCCCATCTCCAATAGCAATTAGGTCAAAAGCCTCTGGGGCTTGATTGGGTGCTTCATCATTGTTGTCGCTGCTACAACTACATAGTGTTAAAGTCAATAATACAGCTGTCATTAATTTACCTAGTGATTTCATAATTTCCATATTAATTATTATACTTAGAATATTTTAGTCTAAAAAAGAAAAGAGCTATACAAGGTTACGGTTATACCATAAAAACAACATGTACTATTTAATCAAAGTCTAGCACTATTTGTGAATGGATAAAAGAATAGCCAGTATTATTGCAAGACAAGAGATGTTTTTTGTGTTAAACTATCATTGTTGTCCGACAAAAGAACCAATCCCGATAGCTATCGGGACGCTTCGCTACTAGAACAAACCATGCCTATGGCTTGGCAGGAAACAAAGACTTGATTGTAACTAATTGATAAACATTGATTTTTAAATTCATACCATTCTAAAAAATAAAAATTTTCAGTAATTGCAAAAAGCAACCCCTTTTTTTTATAAGCCTTGAAAACCCTGTGTTCACAATGGTTTTCATTAAATGAACTATTTTTAATCGGACAATAGTATTTATTATTCTTAAAATGGCTCAAAAAAGCGTTTTTCACTATTGTGGATTAGCTTATACTATTTATTCAAAATCAAAGTTCATATTCTTAACATCAATCCATTGTCCAGACATCGTTTAAATAGGTACTAAAACCTTGAAGACCCCCTATGCTCCATATTTTATCATTAAAGACAACCGAAGTATGGCCATATCTTGCAGGGAAAGCTGTTGTAGCCGCAACTTGAGACCATGATAATCCGTCTGAACTACTCCACACATCATTTTTGTCACCACCACCACTTCCAGCAATTACCCACATTTTATTATCAAAAATTACTGACGAGTGTGAACGTCTTTCGGTAAACCCCGCAGCCGTATTAACTGATGTCCATGTCATACCATCCGGACTACTCCATACATCATTTTTATTGGTGCCACCATCTACTAACCCACCAATCACCCAGATTTTATCGTTGAAAACTACAGATGTGTGAAAACCTCTACCCGAGAAAGGTGCTGAGGCAGTAACCTTTGTCCATGTTATACCATCCGGACTACTCCATACATCATTTTTATAAGCACCTCCCTCATTTCCACCAATAACCCAAATTTTATCGTTGAAAACTACAGAGGTATGTCCACTTCTACCCGAAAAAGGTGCTGATGCAGTAACGGCTGTCCAAGTTATACCATCTGGACTACTCCATACATCATTTTTATTGGTGCCACCATCAAGTCCACCAATGACCCAGATTTTATCGTTAAAAACTACAGATGTATGTAACCGTCTGCCTGAGAAAGGCGCTATGGCGGTTTGTGTCCAAAGCACACCATCTGGACTACTCCATACATCATTTCTGATGTCTCCATCAAACCCTCCTATCACCCAGATTTTATCATTAAATACTACAGAAGTGTGATATACTCTTTTCGAGAACCCTGCTGCATCTGTAACCGGTGCAGCAGGAATATTAAGGTTTCTAGTGGTAAAGCTAAAGGTGTTACTGGCACTTGTATTGCCTGCCTGGTCTGTTGCAACAACCCTCCAAAATAGATTCTCTAACAAGGGTAATCTTTCTAGAAGTGTAAAGCTTGTACTATTAATATTACTCGCTATACTGGTTGTTGGGTTGCTGTTTGCATCCATAAGCAGCTCGTAGGTTATGGTGTCTCCATCGGGATCTACGGCTGCATTCCAAGTAAATGTAGGTTTTACATCTACGCCAATAGCTCCATCTGTTACTGCTATTAAGGTAAAAGCTTCTGGTGCTTGGTTGGGAGCTTCATCGCTACTACTGCTAAAGCTTGCTGCTATAAGCATTAAACATAGGGCCGATGCGATTACTAACTGTTTTTTAAGTGTTTTCAT
>NZ_CAXBLF010000049.1:0-26725 GCF_963976535.1 uncultured Algibacter sp.
CTCATAACCCGAAGGTCACTGGTTCGAGTCCAGTTCCCGCTACTAGTAAAATCAAGCCTTCACAGAAATGTGAGGGCTTTTTTTATTTGAAATGTATAGAATAAGGCTGTTCATATTAAAAAAGGTGTTAGTTTAATTTAAATTTACACCTTTTTGATTTCTGGAATAATTAAGATTATAGTAATTCTAAGATACGTTCCAATGCCATTCCTCTTGAGCCTTTTATCAGTAGTGTCCTTTTTTCGATTTCTGAAAAATCAAAGTTATTCTTAAAATCTTCAAAAGATTTAAACAGAGTTCCTTTTTGGACGTTTATTTTTGAGTTATAAAAGTTTTCTCCAATAAAAATAATTTGGTCAATATTTAATGAAATAGCTAAATCAGCAATGTGTTGATGTTCTTTTTTAGCATCTTCACCAAGTTCGAACATATCACCAAGAATAGCTATTTTATGCCCATTTTGTTTTTCAAAATTCAATAATGCAGCTCGCATACTAGTAGGGTTAGCGTTGTAAGCATCTAAAATAATCTTGTTAGAACCTTTATTTATAATTTGAGAACGGTTATTAGTAGGAATATAACTTTCAATAGCTTTTTTAATTGACAAATCGTTTACGTTAAAGTAGTTTCCAATCGTAATAGCAATAGCGATATTATTAAAATTATAATCGCCTATAAGTTTACTTTCAATTTCTAAACTATTGTATAAACATTTCACAAAAGGTTGCGCTTCAATAAAATTAATTGAAACATCTGTTCCTTCAATATGATCGCCAAAAGAGAATCGGTTAGCGTCTTTAGTTTTTTCAAATTGAATAGCATCATTCGAATTAACAAAAATGGTTTTATTATTTGCTATCAAATAATCATACATTTCGCTTTTGCCTTTTATAACACCCTCCACACCGCCAAAACCTTCTAAATGGGCTTTCCCAAAATTTGTAATATAGCCATAGTCTGGTTTTGTTATGTTGCATAAAAATTCAATTTCTTTTAGGTGATTAGCACCCATTTCGACAATGCCAATTTCGGTATCCTTAGTCATTGATAGTAATGTTAATGGTACACCTATATGGTTGTTTAAATTTCCGATGGTGGCTGTAGTTTTATATTTTTGAGATAACACGGTATTAATAAGTTCTTTAGTAGTAGTTTTTCCGTTACTACCTGTTAATGCTATAATAGGTATTTCTAAATAGTTTCTATGAAAGGTAGCCAATTTTTGAAGAGCTTCTAAAACATTATCTACTAACAGGGTTTCCGAAAATGTATTAAAAGCTGTTTCATCAACTACAGCATACTTAGCTCCATTACTAATAGCGGTTTCGGCATAAGTATTGCCGTTAAAATTATCGCCTTTTAAGGCGAAAAACATATCATTTTTCTTAATATTACGAGTGTCTGTAGATACTGAGTTGCATTTTAAAAATAGTTTATGTAATTGAGCTGTTTTCAAAAATTATAAATTTTGTTTTGTTAAAATAAATGTATAAAAAAAGGTCCTAACTATGGCTAGGACCTTCTATTATTTTCGAAACTATAATTTAGTTTTTCTTTTTGTTTTTGTTTTTACTTTTAGATCCAACTCTAGACATTGCGCATCTAAATCCAATGTAATCTGTAGCCATATCTTGTGGGAAGTAGCGTCTTTGAGCTGGGTCTAACCAATACTCTCTATCTTTCCAAGAACCACCTTTATAAACTCTAACTTTATCATTAATTAAAGACGTTCTGTTGTTTGTCTTATCATATTCTCTAACAATATTTCCTAATGAATCTCTTGTAATTGAGTGTTTAGGAGAATCATACATTTTTCTTGTTGAAGATGTTTGTTTGCCATCTACTTCATCATCATTAAAACTTTCAAAATAACGAGAAGAACGTTTGTCCCCATCTCTAAAGTTAATTTCATCACTTTTATCAAAGTTAGTACGCAAATACGTTTCATTTTCATCAACAGGAACTTGTAAAATTTCACCAGGTAAGTTTCTAGCAACAACTTTTCCGTTAGATAATGTGTCATAAACAATATCATCAACCGTAACAACTTTTACTGTACCATCTTCGTTTAGTGCATTTTTAGTATAAACATTTCCACGGTAATAGTTAAAGTCGTTAAATTCATCATCAATAATAGGTCTGTAAACATCGGCAACCCATTCAGCTACATTACCAGCCATATCATATAAACCGTAATCGTTAGGGTCGTATGATTTAACAGCGTTTGTAATATCAGCGCCATCGTCAGACCAACCTGCAATACCACCGTAGTCACCTTTTCCTTGCTTAAAGTTTGCCATTTGATCACCACGGATTTTACGTTTTCCAGAACGTGTATATTGTCCGTCCCATGGGTATTTTTTACGTCCGCGATATAGGTTATAACTTCTTATTTCACTTAATCCTAAAGCGGCATATTCCCATTCAGTTTCTGTTGGTAGTCTGTATTTTGGTGAAATGATACCTGTTTCACGAGTAGCATAAATTCCAGATTCATTACCGTCTGCATCAACTTGCACGTTTCTTCTTCCTCTGCCTTCAGCATTTATAATTTCTTCGTTACCGCCGTATGTTAAAGTAGGCGCGCTAATGTAAGTGTCTGTACTAAACGTTTGTTCCGAATTTACATCAATTACTTTAGCGTCGCGTTTTAAATAACCCGCTTGCTCTAGATTGTATTCATTAACACGGTCTGAACGCCAGTTAGCAAATTCAACAGCTTGAATCCAACTTACACCAACTACAGGATATTCTCCATAACCTGGGTGACGTAAATAGTTTTCAGTCATAACTTCGTTAAATCCTAAACGGTTTCTCCAAACCAAGGTGTCTGGCAAAGCTCCATGATAAATAGCTCTGAAATTTTCGTCAGATGGTGGGTAAACACGCTTAATCCAATCTAAATATTCCATGTACATGGCATTGGTTACCTCAGTTTCATCCATATAAAACGACTGAACGTGTTGCTGATTTGGACTATTATTCCAATCATGCATCACATCGTCTTGTACACGACCTTTAGTAAATGTACCACCTTCTACAAAAACTAATCCAGGAGACGTTTCTTGTTCTTTGAAGTCTGTATTGTACTGGAAACCACCTTCTCTAGAGTTGATGTCCCATCCAGTAGCTCTAGAGCTATTTTTTGAACTCGAAGATTTTTTACAACTAGTTGAAGCTACTGTTAGTGCTAAAACTAATAAAACCTTGAATGCTACTACTTTTTTCATATCCATACTTTTAAGTAAGCTAATAATAATTTTGGTGCTGCAATATAAGAATTAAACCTAATAACGCAAGCTGTTTTTTGCATTTTAACCAAAAAATAGTGTATTTCGTCCTATTTTTGTGCATTACAACGATGATTTTAGTCTTTTAAACCATAGTTTTGTGTTGTATTAACGTGTGTTTTCCTAATTTATTATTGTATTTTTGAATCTGTTTTTAAAATTGTTGTTTTTTTAATAATAACAATGCGTTAACAACGTTATTTTACCAATGAAAAAGAAGATTTTATTTTTACTGTTGATTATTTCAGCAGGAGTGCATGCTCAAGAAAAACGATACAATATAGTTTGGGAGAAGTCTCAAACGCTCTCGGGAGAAAGTTTTTCTATTGAGGTACCTTCATTTGATAAAGCATATTTTAATTATGGTTTAGAGGAAGGTTTGCTGTTTATTGATCAATGGGAATCTAAAGGCTTGGTCAATGAATCTTCAATTTCTGTGACTAATGTTGCTTATCAAGCTATATCTAAAGAAGATTTACAAGATTTAGATTTAAATAAAATTCCCAATACGCTATCCTTCAGTTTAAAAAATTCAGTAGCAAGAAATAAAACCTATACCTTTTTTCAACTTTCGCCCATTATAAAGGATGCAAATGGAGGTTTTAAAAAGGTAACTTCATTTCAAATAAATTATAAAAAAGGCCCTGATAACAAATCTGCTTTATTAAGAAGCAATACCGCTTCAAGAGTTGTAACTAATTCAGTAATGAGCTCCGGTGAATGGTATAGGTTCTACGTGGATACTACAGGGGTTTTTAAACTATCAAAAAGTTTTTTACAGCGTTTAGGCGTTAAAGTGAATAGTGTAGATCCAAGAACTATTAAATTATATGGTCATGGAGGCCGAATGATTCCTTATTCAAATGCTGTAGCGTATCCTTATGATGTTCCTGAAAATGCTATAAAATTTGAAGGAGAAGAAGATGGTGAGTTTAATGCTAATGATTATATATTATTTTATGCTCAAGGCCCAAAAGAATATAATGTTGAGAGTAGAACTAACATTAATTGCTATACGGATAAAACATATTATTATATTAATGTAAGTTCTGGTAATGGAAAACGTATTAAACAGTTTAACCAGCCTACAGGAGCAATAGATATGGTAATTGATACTTTTGAAGATTATCAATTTCACGAAATAGACACCTATAATCTCTTGTCTTTAGGAAGGCGTTGGTTTGGAGATAAATTTGATATTGACAGCTCTAAGGAATTTGAATTTAATTTTCCAGATTTAGTAACTACAGAACCTATAGATCTAAATGTTTCTGTGGCAACAGTTACAAGAAGTGATAGCCAAATGAATATAAGTGTTAATAATGTTGAGGTGTCATCTGTATTTATCGGTGGTGTTACAACTCCAACTTTAGCTAGTGGAAGAACTTATAGTGGCCGTTTAAATGTGAATGCTTCTAATATAACCGTGGGGCTTGACTTTGATAATTTAGGAAACCCAAGTACTATAGGTTATCTGGATTATATAAGTATTGAAGCCACACGTCAATTAAACTTCGATAACAAACAGTTTCTATTTAAAAACAAAGATGTTGCATCAGCTTCGGGTATTGTGCAATATAATATTACTAATACATCTAAACTTTCAGAAATTTGGGAAGTAACTGATATTTATAACGTATCAAATTATGTGAATGCAGATGAGGCCTCAGCCTTAAGTTTTACGGCTGCGCTTGGAAGTTTAAAAAGCTATGTAGCAGTTTCGCCGTCAGATTATTTTGTGCCTAAATTTGATTCAAAAACGGTAGTTAATAATCAAAATATAAAAGGGACTATTTTTCAAAATCCCCAAGGAAGTTTTCAGGATGTCGATTATATTATCGTAACGCCAAATAATATGTTTAATCATGCCGAACGTTTGGCTCAAATTAATAGAAATCAATATGGTTTAACTGTAAAAGTTGTTGGTTTAGATGAGATTTACAACGAATTTAGTTCAGGAAATCAAGATGTTGGTGCTATTAGAAACATGGTAAAATATGTTTATGATAATGCGAGTACGCCAGAAAATAGAATAAAATACTTATGTTTATTTGGTGATGGTTCTTTTGATTATAAAAATAGAGTTCCTAATAACACCAATATTGTTCCTTCTTGGTACTCATACAACAGTTTTAGTTTAGCGACCTCGTTTGTTTCTGATGATTTTTATGGTATGATGGATAATAATGAAGGGACTATGATATCTAGTAATAAATTAGACATTGCTATAGGTAGAATATTAGCTGACACACCTCAAAGAGGTAAAGAAATGGTTGATAAAATTGAATCTTACTATGTTAAAGAGGCTTTTGGAAGTTGGCGAAATAATTTTGTAGTTATTTCCGATGATGTTGATCAAGATTGGGAAGGCTTACTACAAGAAACCACTGATAATGCAGGGAATCTAGTAACACAAGAAAAACCATTTATTAACGTAATAAAAATTCATTCGGATGCTTTTCAGCAAGAGTATTCTGCTGGTGGAGAAAGATATCCTACGGTAACCACTGAAATCATTAATTCCGTTGATAATGGTGCCTTGGTAGTTAATTACTTTGGTCATGGCGGAGAAGAAGGTTTGGCGCAAGAACGTATCTTGTTCAAGCCAGATATTCTCAAGTTTCGTAATTTCTGGAAACTCAATTGTTTTGTAACAATTACCTGTGAATATACAAGATTTGATAATCCTTACAGGGAAACCGCAGGAGAATTTACTTATTGGAGTAAGCGAGCAGGAGCAATTGGCTTAATTACAACAACTAGGCAAATTTATGTGAATTTTGCTATATCCTTTAATAATATTTTTGGAGAATATTTGTTTTCTTATAGTGATAAAGATAACTTTGGAGATAATGATTATCCTACTATGGCAGAAGCTTTAAGGTTGGCTAAAAACGACCCTTCAGTTTCTGGAAACAGTCAAAAAAACTTGGTCTTTTTTATTGGTGACCCAGCCATGAAATTGGCATTCTCTAAACCAAATGTCAAATTAACAAAAATTAATGATGTACCTATTGGGCAAACTACCGATACATTAAAAGCTTTAAGCTATGTGAAATTAGCAGGTGAAGTTACAGATGTTTCAGGGAATCTGTTAAACACCTATAATGGAGTACTTTCTACAACAATATATGATAAACCAATTGAGAGGCAAACTTTAGCTAATGATAATACAAGGCTAAATGGGCAACTTGTAAAACTAGATTTTACAACACTTGGTGAAATAATATTTAGGGGGCAAGCTTCAGTGAAAAACGGTCAATTTGAGTTTGACTTTGTGGTGCCAAAAGATATTGGTATTCCTGTAGGGTTTGGCAAAGTTAGTTTCTATTCTAAAAACGAATCTTCAACTGAAGATCAAGCAGGAGCAGCTATAAATACGGTTAAAATTGGAGGCTTAAATGAAAATGCACCTGAAGATAATACGGGACCAGTGATAACACTTTATATGAATGATGAAAATTTTGTTACCGGTGGCATTACCAACGAATCCCCAACGCTATTAGCTAAATTGGAGGACCTGAATGGTATAAACACAGCCAGTGGTATTGGGCATGATATAGTAGCAATTATTGATGGCGATGAAACGAATCCAATTATTTTGAACGATTATTACCAAACAGAAGTCGATGATTATACTAAAGGAACAGTTAGTTTTCCGTTTAGAGATTTAGAACCCGGGTTGCATACATTAACTTTTAAGGCTTGGGATGTTTATAATAATTCTTCAATATCTGAAATACAGTTTATTGTGTTTGATAAAGACCAAAGTTTAGTGATTAATAATGTACTTAATTATCCAAATCCGTTTGTTAATTATACAGAATTTTGGTTTAACCACAATAGTTCTGATCCTTTAGACGTTTCTATACAAATATTTACTGTTTCAGGTAAGTTGGTAAGAACTTTAAATGGACAAACCACAGGAGGTGTTATAACTACAAGTTCTTTATCTAGAGATATGGTTTGGGATGGAAGAGATGATTTTGGAGATAAAATAGGTAAAGGCGTTTATATTTATAAGCTTAAAGTGCATTCTAATCTATTGAATAAAACCGTAGAAAAAATTGAGAAACTTGTAATACTATAAGTTCTATAATAAAAAATTATATTTGCTAAATAAAATTAAATTTATGAAGAATCGAATATTACTATTAATAGCTCTTGCTTTTATGCTAAAAATTAATGCACAAGAAACTATTATTACCTCAGGTGAAAACAACAGGGTTATTACCACAGGTGTGCCGTTTTTGTTAATTGCTTCTGATGCTCGTGCGGCAGGTATGGGAGATATGGGCGTTGCAACTTCTGTTGATGCATTTTCACAACAGTGGAACTCGTCAAAATATGCATTCTCAGAAGCTAAATCAGGTATTGGGGTAAGTTACACGCCTTACTTGAGTAAATTAGTAAATGATATTTTTTTAGGAAACGTGACTTACTTTAATCGTATAGATGAACGTAGTGCTTTTGCTGCCAGTTTAAGATATTTTTCTTTAGGTGATATTGAGTTTGTTGATAATGCAGATGACACACCCAGAATACAAAAACCTAGTGAATTTTCTCTTGATGCGTCTTATGCTTTGAGATTATCAGACCAATTTGCTATGTCTGTTGCTATGCGCTATTTACGTTCTGATTTGCGAATTCAAGGTGTTGATGGTGATAATTCAGCTGCAAATACCTTTGGTGTGGATATATCTGGATATTATCAAAGTGAAGAAGAAGCATATAGCGATTTTAATGGACGTTGGCGAGCGGGATTCGCTATTCAAAATATTGGGCCTAAATTTAAATATGATGATGGTGGACTTGATAATTTTCAACCTACAAATTTACGTTTAGGAACAGGTTTTGACTTCATCTTTGATGATTATAATAAAATCTCTGTAACTGCCGAAGTGGCAAAATTATTAGTGCCAACACCACCTGTTTATGGATTTGAAGATACCGATGGTGATGGCGTACAAAATAATAATCCTAATTCAGATGGATATGAACCAAGAATAATTGTTGAGGGGCAAGATCCAGATGTAAGCTTTTTATCAGGAATATTTCAGTCATTTGGAGATGCACCAGATGGTTTTAGTGAAGAATTAAAAGAGTTTACCTGGGCTTTAGGAGCAGAATATTTATATCAAGACTCATTTGCGTTTAGAGCAGGTTATTTTAATGAAAGTGAAGATAAAGGAGCTAGAAAATTTTTAGCTTTAGGAGCAGGGTTTAAGGCAAATGTTGTTAATATAGATTTATCGTATTTGTTTTCTGCATCCAAAATACAGAGTCCTTTAGAAAACACCTTGCGTTTTTCTTTAACATTTAATATTGGTGCAGGCGAGTATAGAGAATATTAAGAATCATTGTTGTCCGACTAAAAATAGTTCGCTTAAAGAAAACCTTTGCGAACCCTAAGTTTTCAGGGCTTATAAAAAAGAGAGGCTTGCTTTTTGCGATTACTGAAAAATTTTATTTTTTAGAAAGTTATGAATTTAAAAATTACTGTTTATCAATTAGTTACAATCAAGTCTTTGTTCTTGGTTCTAACAGCGAAGCGGTCTTGATTCTTTAATCGGACACTACTAATTAAGAATAACTATATAAAATGATATTAAAAACTATTGTTAACAGCAATAGTTTTTTGTTTGTGATAAGGTAATTTTAAAATAGAAATGGTATAAATGCCGATATTTAGTGCTGAAATATTCGTGAATTTGTGGCTAAGAAGAAAAGATAAGTGTACGGTTTTATCATATTGTTTGCTATTGTTTCTTAACTTTAATGAATACATTTGATTATGAAGGAAATAAAAATAGAATCAACATTATATGTTTTTGATAATGTCAACGAACTTCCAAATGAAGCATTATCACTAATGCAAAAAGCTATTGAAGCCAGAGGAAAGGCCTATGCGCCATATTCTAACTTTAATGTTGGAGCCGCGGTGCTTTTAGAAAATGGAGAAGTTGTTACAGGAAATAATCAAGAAAACGCTTCGTATCCTTCTGGTTTATGTGCAGAGCGTACAGCCGTTTATTATACGGGATCTCAATTTCCAAATTCAAAAATAGTTCGTATCGCTATTTCGGCAGGTTCTAAAAAAAATCAGACAACAAAACCTATTCCGCCTTGCGGAGCTTGCAGACAAGCTATTGCAGAGTATGAAATAAAGCAAGAATCTCCAATAGAAATTTATTTTATGGGTGAAACAGGCGAGGTTGCTAAATCAAATTCGCTCGTAAATCTTTTGCCTTTAGTGTTTGATAAATCGGTACTTTAGTCTCAAAAAAAGTACTTTCACCTCTCCTTTGGAGAGGTCGAAATTGTTTTTTAACAATTTCAGGAGAGGAAAAATTAATAATTGATTAATCTAATGAGCTTAGATTGCTTTTTTTGATATTTTTTATACTTTCGGCATATTGCACTTTTTCAATACAATACAAAGTATTACTTTTGTATTTCGCTTATATCAAATGAATTTAAAATAATTGATAATAAATTAGAATTATCTTTTCTTTAGATGAAATAGAAAACATAAGCATAGCCTTAGTTATGGTTCTGTTTTATATTGAAATTTTAAAGGAAATAGAAACGAATTTAATCGGTTATTTTAAGTTTATTTGATATTTTAAATATGATAATAATATTCAATGCAAAAAATCACAAAGGAGGTTTACCTCAAATGGTACGAAGACATGTTATTCTGGAGAAAGTTTGAAGACAAACTTGCTGCCGTTTACATTCAACAAAAAGTAAGAGGGTTTCTTCATTTATATAACGGTCAAGAAGCTGTTTTAGCAGGTGCGTTACACGCCATGGATTTGACTAAGGATAAAATGATTACCGCTTATCGTAATCACGTTCAACCAATTGGTATGGGTGTTGATCCTAAGCGAGTTATGGCAGAGTTGTTTGGAAAAGTCACAGGAACCTCGAAAGGCATGGGCGGTTCGATGCATATTTTTTCTAAAGAATTTAGATTCTATGGCGGTCACGGAATTGTAGGAGGTCAAATCCCGTTAGGAGCAGGAATTGCTTTTGGTGATAAATACCATGGTAGTGATGCTGTAACATTATGCTGCTTTGGTGATGGTGCGGCGAGACAAGGTTCGCTTCATGAAACTTTTAATTTAGCTATGCTTTGGAATTTACCAGTTGTATTTGTATGTGAAAACAATGGATATGCCATGGGTACTTCAGTAGAACGAACTGCAAACCATACTGAATTATGGAAACTAGGTTTAGGTTACAATATGCCATCTGGACCAGTTGATGGGATGAATCCAATAAAAGTTGCTGAAGCTTTTGATGAAGCCATACAAAGAGGGCGACGTGGTGAAGGACCAACATTTTTAGAACTAAAAACGTATCGTTATAGAGGGCATTCAATGAGTGATGCTCAGCATTATAGAACAAAGGATGAGGTTGAAGAATACAAAAAAATTGACCCTATTACACAAATAAAAGACGTTATTCTTGACAAGAAATATGCTTCTGTTGATGATATTAAAGCAATTGATAAGGCCGTAAAAGAACGTGTGGCAGAATGTGAAAAATTTGCAGACGAATCTCCATACCCAGAAAAGGAACAGCTTTACGATATGGTTTACGAGCAAGAAGATTATCCATTTATTCAACATAAAATATAAGATATGGCAATAGTTGTAAACATGCCGCGTTTAAGCGATACAATGGAAGAAGGAACCGTTGCTGCTTGGTTAAAAAAAGTAGGAGATAAAATTGAGGAAGGTGATATTTTAGCTGAAATAGAAACCGATAAAGCCACAATGGAGTTCGAATCTTTTAACGAAGGAACATTACTTCATATTGGTGTTCAAGAAGGTGAAACAACTAAAGTAGATGCCCTTTTAGCAATTATTGGTGATGAAGGTGAAGATATTTCTGGATTGTTGAATGGAAGTGGTAACGCTTCCGCGGAAGCCAAAGAAAATGAAACAGAAGCATCTTTATCAAATGATGAAAATGCTAATACCGAAGACGAATCAACTCCCTCTCCTTCTGGGAGGGCTGGGGTGGGGCTTCCAGAAGGTGTTATAGTTGTTACTATGCCACGTTTAAGTGATACTATGGAAGAAGGAACTGTTGCAACTTGGTTAAAGAAAGTGGGAGATACAGTTGAAGAAGGCGATATTTTAGCAGAAATAGAAACAGATAAGGCAACGATGGAGTTTGAATCATTCCAATCAGGTACTCTATTAGAAATAGGACTGCAAGAAGGTGATTCTGCAAAAGTAGATGCGCTATTAGCTATTATTGGTCCAGCAGGAACAGATGTTTCAGGAGTAGCTTCTAGTTTCTCTGCAACATCAGCCCCAGCTAAAAAAGAGGAAGCGCCTAGAGCTGAAGCTTCTAAATCTGCTTCTGCTAACACATCAGGACCAAAAGCTAGTGCGCCAGCACCAACACCTATTACTACAAACGGACGTTTATACGTTTCTCCATTGGCTAAAAAATTAGCTGAAGAGAAAGGAATTAACTTGGTAAAAGTTCAGGGTTCTGGAGAAAACGGACGTATCATAAAAAGAGATATAGAAAACTACGAACCTGCAGCTTCTGCAGCATCGGTTGGTAAATTTGTCCCTTCAGGACAAGAAGATTTTGATGATATTGATAACTCGCAAATGCGTAAAGCCATTGCAAAAGCATTAACTAACTCGAAGTTTTCGGCACCTCATTATTATTTAAGTGTTGAGTTTGATATGGAAAATGCCATGGCATTCCGTGCTCAATTTAACTCGATTCCAGATACTAAGATTTCTTATAACGATATTATTGTTAAAGCATGTGCCTTGGCTTTAAAAGAACACCCGCAAGTAAACTCGCAATGGTTTGCAGATAAAATGCGCTTGAATAATCATGTACATATTGGAGTGGCTGTTGCAGTTCCTGATGGATTAGTTGTACCTGTGGTAAGATTTGCTAATGAGCAAACATTACCTCAAATAGGTGCAGCTGTAAAAGACCTAGCAGGAAAAGCAAGAAACAAAAAGCTAACACCAGACGAAATGCAAGGAAGCACATTTACGGTGTCTAACTTAGGCATGTTTGGTATAGACACTTTTACATCTATTATCAATCAACCAAATTCAGCTATTCTTTCTGTTGGAAATATTGTTGAAAAACCGGTGGTTAAAAACGGTCAAATTGTTGTTGGAAACACCATGAAACTTTCATTAGCGTGTGATCATAGAACGGTTGATGGTGCTACAGGAGCTCAATTCCTTCAAACATTAAAAGGATATATTGAAAATCCTGTTATGATGTTGGTTTAAGTTTTGTCATTCAGAGCAAAGCGAAGAATCTATAAATATTTAAAACCTGTTTCAAAATAAATGAAACAGGTTTTTTTTATCTTTAAATCGAAAAAAATTTCTCTAGGATTATCCTAAAGGTTTCCATTGAAATTGGCATTCCCGTGAAATCGAAAGATTCATGAATTCATTATTATAAAGTATTATTCAATGAATAAAACGGGAATTTTAAAAAAAATAATTTATGAAAAAAATATTTAGTTTACTAGTTGTGGCATTCATGATGAGTTGTGGTGGTCAGAAACAAATTATTGAAACCAACCCCGACTCAATTGAAAAAATCGTTCAAAACAATGAAGAAACCGAAATTAAAAGTGATATCAAAAAAGATGCTGTAATTGAAAATTACATCAAACTAAAAGATGTAAAAACCAGTTTAGAATATTTGGCTTCTGATGAATTAGAAGGCAGAAACACAGGAAGCAAGGGTATTGAAAAAGCCGCAATTTATATTGAAAACCTATTCAAGGAAAACAATATCAAACCCTATTTCAAAACCTATAGAGATAGTTTTAATGTTAAAAAAATAATTGGCTATAATGTTATTGGCTATTTAGAAGGCTATGACCCACGTTTAAAAAATGAGTTTGTTATTCTTGGCGCACATTACGATCATATAGGAACAGCAAAAACAGTTAATGGAGATGTTATTGCAAACGGCGCCAATGATGATGCATCTGGAACCGTTGCAGTTTTAGAATGGGCAAAATACTTTTCAAAAACTAAAAGTAATAAACGAAGCATACTATTTACCTTGTATTCTGCTGAAGAAATGGGATTGAAAGGTTCAGGGCATTTAGCAGAACGCCTTAAAAAAATGAATATAGATTTGTACACCATGATTAATTTTGAAATGATTGGTGTACCAAGGTCAAATCATGAGATTATGGCTATTTTGTCTGGTTACGAAAAGTCTAACATGGCTAAAAAATTAAATAGCTATGCTGGTTCAGAAATTATAGGATTTTTTCCAAAAGCAAAAGAATTTCAGCTATTTATGCGTTCAGATAACTACCCGTTTTATCAAGAATTTAAAGTGCCATCACATGCTATTTCTACATTCGATTTTACTAATTTTGATTATTATCATCATGTAGATGATGAAGCTGATAAAATGGATTTTAATCACATGACTAGCTTCATGAATAAAATGATTCCGGCCCTAGAAGGCATGATTAATGCTCCAACTAAAGAAATAAAAATGAACCATGAGTAAAAACATAGTTATTACAGGAACAAGTAGAGGCATTGGTTTCGAGTTAGTACAACTATTTGCTAAAGCAGGGCATAAGGTTTTAGCGCTTTCGCGGAATGCAAAGCCTGTTCAAAATTTAAATTTAGATAATGTCACCGCGTTTTCGTTCGATTTGGGTGATTCAAAAGCCTATAAGAATGTTGAAGACTTCATTAATAATGATTGGAATCAAGTCGATGTTTTAATCAATAATGCAGGAGCTCTTTTAAATAAACCATTTGCTGAAACAACAATGGAAGATTTTGAACATGTTTATAAAACAAACGTATATGGTGTTTCAGAATTAACCAGAATAGTGCTTCCATTTATGAAAAAGCAAAGTCATGTCGTTACCATAAGTTCTATGGGTGGCGTACAAGGTAGTATGAAATTTCCAGGTTTAGCAGCTTACAGCTCAAGTAAGGCGGCAGTAATAACCTTAACAGAATTACTTGCTGAAGAATATAAAGCATCGGGTGTCTCATTTAATGTTTTAGCATTAGGAGCAGTACAAACCGAAATGCTAGAAGAAGCCTTTCCAGGATATCAAGCACCAATCACGGCTATAGAAATGGCAGAATATATCTTATATTTTTCTTTGAACGGAAACAAATATTATAATGGAAAACTCTTGCAAGTTTCTAATTCTACGCCTTAATTTATGAGTAAATACAAATGCATTATTTTTGATTGTGATGGTGTGTTAATTGATAGTGAATCCATTGCCATAGGTGTTTTGGTAGATATGGCAAACCATTTAGGGGCTAATATGAATTTTGAAGAATCTCTAATTAGTTTAAAAGGAAAGGCGTTTAACCATTGTATGGAACTCATTTCAAAACGAATTAATAAACCACTTCCTATTAATTTTGAGGCAGATTACCGTATAAATACATTTGAGGCCTTTCGAGAAAATATCCAACCCATAAAAGGTGTGAAAGAGGTTGTTGAGAATCTAACAATTCCCTTTTGTGTAGCATCCAGCGGACCAGAAAATAAAATTAGATTGAACCTTGAAATTACAAGTTTACTACCTTTTTTTGAAGGCAATATTTTTAGCTGTTATACCATACAAAAATGGAAACCAGAACCCGATATTTTTTTATGGGCAGCAGATACCATGGGTTTTAAACCACAAGAATGTTTAGTAATTGAAGATAGTATATCTGGCGTTCGAGCAGCAAAAACAGGGGGTTTTGATGTTTTTGGATATACAGAGCATGATTACAATAATGAATTGCAACCAGAAGCTACCAAGACTTTTGATAGAATGGATAAACTATTGGGTCTATTGTAATTTTGGGAGTTTCGTTTAACGGATTTGTTTTAGTAAATGACAAAAATTTAGAATAGAACGATAAACCTCTACATATAGCATATCACGATTTTTTGTTACGTAGACCTGACAGGTTTTCAAAACCTGTCAGGTCTTTTTATCCTGAAAATTGCAAATAATTATTGATTTTTTAGAATCTCATATTCATTATTGAATATATTCAATATTTCAACTGATGGTCTTTTAATTTCATTTTTAGCACCACTTTTAATTAATATTTCTCTAATATTTTGAGCTTTTTTATTTTCCAAAATCCTGCTTTTGTAAAACCAATTGCACATGTTTGACCATTTTACTCAAAAACCTGTCGATGGTATACTCATTTTTCATCTGAACCTTCTATCTTCAAAGTAATGTTGAATTTTTTCCATCGCTTTAACGGTTTTTTATATATAATTTTTTGAGAAGTAAGAACTCCAAACATTCCTTTTTTTATAGTGTTTTCATATAATTTTGAACGAAAAACAACTTCGTACCTTCATTAAGTCCATGTAATAAAAATACGTTGAATTAGCCATAAATCTTAAAGATTCACAATCCAATATACTAACTCTTCTTGTTCTTGTTATGTCAGATTCTAGCTTGACTTTCTTCCAAAATAATCTTGAGCCAATAAAGATGTATATCATATGGAACCAATAATAAATCATTGTCTAAGATTTAAGTTTGCAGGTTTCTTATTTACTTAGGGTTTAAAAATCATATACAACACAAAGATAAAGTTCTGTTTTAAGGAACTTTATCTTTGTGTTAAACGAAGTTATATTTTTTTTCTAAGAAAGTAAAGAAAGTCAAGTTTGTCTTTTCAAGAAATCTACTATTTTAGCAGTCATGCAAAACCAGCTTAAAGAATACATTCCAACGAATGCACGCGCATCAGTTTTAAGACTCTTAGAACAGGATAATTTATTGATTAAAATTAAAAAGGAACGTAAAACTCGACATGGCGATTACAGGAGCTTGCCAAACGGAAAGCATCAAATAACCATAAATTCAAATTTAAATACTTACCGTTTTTTAATCACTCTAATTCATGAAATTGCCCATTTTGAAGCCTACAAGGCTCACGGTAAATTAATAAAACCACATGGTATTGAATGGAAACGTACTTTTCAACATTTAATGTTACCTTTTTTAAATCCAGAAATATTTCCAAATGACTTGTTGCCTTTATTAGCAAAACATTTTAAAAACCCAAAAGCATCAAGCGATACAGATGTGCAATTGGCCTTAGCCTTAAAGCAATTTGATGAACCTAATGATAAGACTTTTATTTTTCAAGTACCCATGGGAAGTACTTTTAAATCATATAACGGTAAAGTATTTAGAATGATTAAAAAGCGTGTTAAGCGTTTTGAATGTGTGGAAGTTAAAACAGGAAGATTATATTTGTTTAATCCTAACGCTGAGGTAGAAATTGTCATTCCTGCGAATCCCGATAGCTATCGGGAAGGAATCTCATAAATAGTGTCTGGACGGAAACACAGCAAAATTAAATTTGTTTCTTTTTGCGCCCTTTCAGTTTATTTTTAATCGCTTGATACTAAGGCATCAACTCATAAAAACTAAACAAAAATGACATCAAAAATAATTCAAATTATAAAAATCGTCTGTTTCCGTCCAGACACTAAATAGAAACGAAATGTATAATGGTATTTTCATAATCTCAAAATAACGATTTTAAAAGAGTTACCATAATAAACCACTATGGACTGGAAGTCCATAGTTTTGGTTGGCAGACTATAAGTCTGCCTCGTGAGATTGAGAAAACATAATCAAATTGTGTTAATTAATACGTGAATTCGTGGCTAAAATATTTATAGAAACTAAAGTAACTGCAATGAAATTGCAGGGTTTTAACCTTTAACTAGATAATAAATTCTCCCTTTGGTGGGATAACAAAATATGAAAAATAAAAACTATTACGCCATATTAATGGCTGGAGGAGTAGGCTCAAGGTTTTGGCCAGTTAGTACAAAGGATTTTCCGAAACAGTTTCATGATATGTTGGGGACTGGTGATACGTTAATACAAAAAACATTTCACCGTTTAGAAGATTTAATTCCAAAGGAAAATATTTTTATTTTGACCAATGAACGTTATAATGATTTGGTTTTAGAACAATTACCTGAAGTTGAACAAAGACAGGTGGTTTTAGAACCTGCAATGCGTAATACAGCACCTTGTATTTTATATGCATCATTGAAAATTCAGAAAGAAAATCCAGATGCAGTTATGATTGTGGCACCGAGCGACCATTGGATTGAGGATGAAAAAACATTTTCAAAAAATGTTCAGCAAGCCTTCGATTTTTGTGCTAAAAACAATGCTTTAATGACTTTAGGTATTCAGCCAACATTCCCTAACACAGGTTACGGTTATATTGAATACGACAAGTCTTCCGCGAAAGCGATAAAATCTGTAAATCAATTTAGAGAAAAACCAGATTACAAAACAGCTAAGGAATTTATTGCACAAGGAAATTTTTTATGGAATGCTGGAATTTTTATGTGGAGTGTAAAAAGTGTGGTTGAAGCGTTTCAAAATAATCAACCAGAATTGTATGATTTGTTTGAAAATGGAATAGGGGTTTACAATACCGATTTTGAAGATGATTTTATTCGAGATAATTACCCGAAGGCAGAAAACATTTCGGTGGATTATGCGATTATGGAAAAATCAAGTAATGTTTGTGTAATTGCTGCTGAATTTGATTGGAATGATTTAGGCACTTGGGGCAGTTTGTATGATAAATTAAATAAGGATGAATCTAATAATGCTGTGGTGAATGCCAGAACGTTAACAGAAGATGCATCAGGAAATATGATAAGAACCGAAACTGATAAAATTGTGGTTATTGATGGCTTGCAAGATTATATTGTTGTTGATAAAGAAGAAGTTTTGCTTATCTTTCCTAAGTCAAAAGAACAAGATATAAAGAAAACACTCCAACAGGTTAAAGACAAATTTGGAGAACAATATGGCTAATTATGAGTGACGAAAGTAAATTCAGTTTTTCTGAAGAAGAGCAGAAAAAGCAATTAGATAAGGATAAAGCTGTAGAAGAAAAAAAGGATGCTGTAAAACAAGATGCTAAAGGCTTAATTGTAAGTGTTAGAACGTTTTTAAGTGAGCTTCTAGACTTTAGACATGATACCGATAGAGATGCAACCGTAGCTGCCATAAAAGGCGATATTTCGTTTAAAGGAGCAACAGCTTGGATTTTAATATGTTCTATTTTTGTAGCTTCCATAGGCTTAAACGCTAACTCTACAGCGGTGGTTATTGGAGCCATGTTAATATCGCCACTTATGGGGCCCATTTTAGGTGTTGGTTTATCTATTGCTATTAACGATATTGATACGCTTAAACGTTCTTTAATAAACTTAGCAACTATGATTGTTTTAAGTTTACTTACCGCTTTTTTATTCTTTTATTTATTTCCATTAAGTGAAGATACTTCGGAACTTTTAGGTAGAGTTAAACCTGATATTCGCGATGTTTTAATAGCCTTTTTTGGTGGTTTAGCACTAATAATTGCACGAACAAAACGTGGTACTATTGCGTCGGTTATTTTTGGTGTTGCTATTGCTACGGCTTTAATGCCACCATTATGCACAGCGGGTTATGGTCTTGCAAAAGGGAATTGGGTCTATTTTTGGGGTGCCATGTATTTATTTATTATAAACACCATTTTTATTGCTTTAGCAACCTTTTTGGTTTTAAAACTACTTCGTTTCCCAATGCTGAAGTATGCCAATTCTAAAAAACGTCTTTTTATATCCCGTATGGCCATGTTATTGGCAATAATTGTTATGGTTCCTGCTGTTTGGACATTTTTAAATGTTTTAAAAGAAAGTAATTTTAAAAGGGATGCAGGGAATTTTGTTAAGGAAGAATTGAAAACTTTACCACATTATAGCTATTTAAAAAACAATGCGGTGTATAAATATTCTGATGTTAGCGAATCTGTTATAGAATTAAGTACATTTGGTTTAGATGAAATATCTGAAGAGGCCATTACTTTATTACAAAGTAGAATGACAGATTATAAGGCGTTATCTGATAGTAAATTAGTTATAAATCAGAATAAATCTAAAAATTTAGATAATTTTAAATATATGGAAGAGCTCCGAGCTAGAGACTCTTTAGATTTACTATCTCAAACTCAAAAGATAACTTATTTGGAAAGTAAGGTTCAGCAACTTTCAAAGTTAGAACGCAATTATATTCCTTTTGATGAATTAAGCAAAGAAGTGAAAATTAATTACGAAACCATTGAGCAGTTTTCGTATGCTAATGTTATAAATTCTAATTTTACTAAAATGGATACTATATCCGTTTTCTCAGTAAAATGGACTGATTCTTTAACAAAGGAGCCTGCAAGAGTCAAGGATAAAGAAAAACTTGAAAAGTGGTTAAAACTAAAGTTGAAATTAGACACTTTGGTTGTTAAAAGGGTTAATTAAGGTTTATAACATACAAGTTAATTTATCAGAGAAAACGAATAATTTCGTTTGGATTTTTATATAAATCACTTTACAAACATATTACAGTATTACAAGAGATGCTTAAAAGCTTTTTTGAGCTACAGATTCTCTTCAATGTACATTTTGCGTACTTTTTTAAATAAGTTTGAAGAATAAACAAAATCGGTAACAACTTCGTTATCTGTTTTAAATATGGTTTTATTTGAGCCTTCCCATGCTTTTAATCCGTTTTTTAAAAACACAATTTTTTCTCCAATTTCCATAACCGAATTCATATCATGTGAATTTATCACCGTAGTAATTTGATATTCATCTGTTATTTCTTGTATAAGATTATCTATAACTATGGCTGTTTTTGGGTCTAAGCCAGAGTTGGGTTCGTCGCAAAATAAATATTTAGGATTGTTTACTATGGCACGAGCAATTGCAACTCGTTTTTGCATGCCTCCAGAAGCTTCACTAGGCATTTTATTGTGAGCATCATCCAAATTAACACGTTTTAAAACAAAATCTACACGGTCTTCCATTTCACTTTTACTTTGTTTGGTAAACATTTGGAGTGGAAACATCACATTTTGTGCAATAGTCATAGAATCAAATAAAGCGCTCCCTTGAAATACCATGCCTATTTTGGCACGCATATTCCGTTTTTCGTCTTCGGTAAGCTGCGAAAATATTTTACCATCGTAAGCTATTATACCTTCTTCGTAATCAAATAAGCCCAATAAACATTTTAAAAAAACGGTTTTTCCAGAACCACTTTGTCCTATAATAAGATTGGTTTTACCTTTTTCAAAAGTTGTACTAATTCCTTTTAATACTTCAACATTACCAAACGATTTATGTAAATTTTTAACTTCAATCATTAGCTTAATAACATTTGGGTTAGCAAATAGTTTAAAACAATAATAGTTACACTAGTCCATACAAAAGAGGTCGTACTTGCTTTACCAACTTCTAAAGCACCGCCTTTCATGTAATAACCATGATATGATGGAATTGTGGCTAATAGAAATGCAAACACAAAGGTTTTAATAAAGGCATATACAACATGAAACGTTTCAAAATCGTTTTGAATACCTGCTATATAATCTTCAAGCGTACTAAAACCGCCATAAACTGAGGCAGCCATTCCTCCTAGAATTCCTAAAAACATGGCAATAGAAATTATGAAAGGATATAATAACATAGAAATAAACTTAGGAAAAACTAAATAATTTAGCGAGTTAATACCCATAACTTCCAAAGCATCAATTTGCTCTGTTACGCGCATAGTACCTATACTTGATGTGATGAACGAACCTACTTTTCCTGCCATAATAATCGACATGAATGTAGGTGCAAACTCTAATATAATGGATTGTCTGGTCGCAAAACCTACCAAATATTTTGGTATTAAAGGGTTGTCAATATTCAGTGCAGTTTGAATAGTAACAACACCTCCCACAAAAAATGATATAAATGCAACTATACCAAGAGAGCCAATAATTAAGTCATCTATGTCTTTAAGTATCAATTGCTTCATAACGGGCCATTTGGTTGGTTTGCGAAACATTTCAGCAATCATTAAAAAATAGGCGCCTATATTATGGAGGTATGTCATATATAAATTTGTAGGTGCTAAAGTAAAAAAAACTTATACCAATTTAACTTTAAATTTAAATTATGATGTTTTAAAAAACGTATTTTTGAGCACAATAAATTCTTTATCAAAATGAAGTATCTTTTATCATTATTCTTTGTTTTTTCTATTACTGTATCCGTTTTAGCCCAAAACGAACAACCAAAATTAGTAGTTGGTATTGTAGTAGACCAAATGCGTTATGATTACTTAACTCGATTTTATAATAAATATGGAGAAAATGGTTTTAAACGTATGATGCGAGAAGGATTTAATTGCAAAAACAATCATTTTAATTATATCCCAACTAAAACAGGACCTGGGCATGCATCTATTTATACAGGAACAACTCCTAAATATCATGGGATTATTGCAAATGACTGGTTTGATAAAAATTTAGGTAAGACGGTAAATTGCGTGCAAGATGATGCTGTTTTAGCAATTGGAACAAATAGTAATACCGCTAAAGACGGTAAAATGTCACCACACCGAATGGTTGCCTCAACATTTGCCGATGAAAATAGATTATTTACGCAAATGCGTGGAAAAACAATTGGAATTTCAATTAAGCATAGAAGCGCCATTTTATCTGCCGGACATTCAGCTAATGCAGCATTTTGGTTAGATTACGATCACAATGGAAATGGTAACTGGATAACTAGCTCATATTATATGAATGAGCTTCCTCGGTGGGTTCAAGATTTTAATGCATCTGATGTAACAGAATCATATTTTAAAGTATGGCATACATTATACGATATTAATTCATATACAGAAAGCGGCAGTGATTTAAATACATTTGAAAGAATTTTTAAAGGTAAAGAAAGCGCAACATTTCCGTATGATTTAAATACTTTAAAAACTAAAAATGGTAATTATAAAATTATAGCCGAAAGCCCATTTGGAAATAGTTTAACTACTGATTTTGCAATAAAAGCTATTGATGCTGAAGCATTAGGAATAGATGCGCATACCGATGTGTTAACAATTAGTTACTCTAGTACAGATAAAATTGGGCATGATTTTGGAGTTAATGCCAAAGAAACAGAAGATACTTATTTGCGTTTGGATTTAGAATTAGCGCGGTTATTTAAAGCATTAGATGAAAAAGTGGGCAAAGGTGAATATACCATATTTTTGACCTCAGATCATGGCGCTCCGAATGTGCCTAATTATTTATTATCTAAAAAAATACCAGCTGGTCTTTTTGATGCAAGTAAAATGTTTGATGAAATGAATGCTTTTTTAGAAAAAAAATATAAAGTTTCAGGTCTAATTTTAAGTAGAATAAATAATCAAATATTTTTCGATTATAATAAGATTGAACAAAATCAATTAAATTTAGAAGATTTAAAAGAAATTGTGGCATTACAATTATTAAAATACAGGCTTATTGATAAAGTTTACATCACCTCTGAAATCAACCAATTTGAAGGTCCTAGCGGGTACTTAGAATCTTTATTGAATAACGGGCATAATCAAAAACGTTCAGGAGATATATTATTTGTTTATAACCCTGGAGTTTTTAAAGATACAGAATGGAATAGAACTGGAACTGATCATTATTCTGGTTTTAGTTATGATACTCATGTACCTTTATTGTTTTTTGGCAAAGGCATTAAACATGGGCAAACTTTGAGTAAAACGGAGATTACTGATATTGCGCCAACCATGTCGGCATTATTAGGGATTAGCTTTCCAAATGCAACTATTGGACAACCTTTGGAGTTTGTTTTGAAATAATGAGCAAACGAACCTTATATTCTATTCTAACTTTAGTTATTATTTTGGGTGTTTATGCTTATGAACACTTTTTAGGTGAGGAAAAAAAAGCTGAAATTGTAACTGAAGGAAGAGCAACTAAAGCCAGTACTAACGAATACTTTTTGCCAACAAGTACAACAGGGCAGATTGTACATCATAATGGGTATTCTTTGTCTTATAGTGAAACCCATGAACAAGCTGAATGGGTGGCTTACGAATTGAAGAAATCACATCTTTCAAGTACCAATCACAAACGACCCTATTTTGAAATTGATAAAACCGTAAAAACAGGTGCTGCAAGTTGGAGAAACTATAAGAATTCTGGGTTTGACCGCGGTCATTTATGTCCAGCAGCAGATAGAAGATACAGTAAAGAGGCACATGACGAAACATTTTTAACCAGTAATATAAGTCCACAAGAACATCAATTTAACGCTGGAATTTGGAATACCTTAGAACAGAAAGTACGTTATTGGGCAAGAAAATATGATGGAATATTTGTGGTTACAGGAGGTGTTTTAAAAGGAAGTATGGAGACTATTGGAACGGAAGATGTAGCGGTACCCAACCAATTTTATAAAGTTTTGATTGATAATAATACGGGTAAAACTAAAATAATTGCATTTTTAATGCCTCATGAAAATTCTAATAAACCATTATATGAATTTGTGGTTTCAGTAGATCGGTTAGAAGCACTAACTGGGATTGATTTTTTTCCTGAATTAGAGGATGCTATTGAGGATGAACTAGAAGCTTCAAGCAGCTATAAAGGGTGGAGTTTTAATTGATTAATTTTGTCTTAAAAATATAACCCAAACTTGTTCCTCCCTTTATTTTAAAGGGAGGATAATTACGATTTTATCGAAATTAGGAGGGTTAAAAAGATAAATAGCAGAAAGATTTTCAACTAACGAACACTTATGTTTTCGGTTGAATATTGGAATTTGGGGTTTTTTATTTTTGGAATTTATTCATAATCCCTAGGGTGGGGTTTTAGAAAGGTTTGCGAAGTTTGAACTTTGCAGACCTTAGAAAAGAACAACTTGAGACCCTTCAGGTTTTTAAAACCTGAAGGGTCTCAAACAATTAAGCTTTCCCTAACACGCCTCTCCAACGAAGATTTCTAATAAATTCACCTTCATCTTCAGATACTAAAAAATCAATCTTTTCTTTTTTTGCTTTAAAATAACCTGCCATATAATCCTTAAACAAAGAAAGGCTACCTTTTTTATAAGCCAATTTCAGTGCTGAAATTAATGTGATTACCAAGCCATAACGCATTTTATACATGGCTTCACCTTGTAAATATTTTGAGGCTTTGTTGTAACTTATTCCTGTTGGTTTTAAGTGTTTAACTTGCAAAGATTCATCTGTTAGAATATGCCAACTGTAATATTTAGCAAGCAATTCATCAACCGTGTCCCAACCCATTGATGGTTTCAATTTTCCAATTTTAAGAAAACAATCTTTTCTGTAAGCTTTTAATGCACCGCGAATATGGTCTTTTCTAGTTAAGTTTTCTAAAATCCATGCTCCATTTTTTTCGATATAACAAAACCCTGACACCATACCTAGTTTATCATCGTTTTTAAAATGAATTGCCAACTGTTCTAAATAGTTGTCAGGAAAAATTAAGTCGGCATCAAACTTACAAATCACATCATAGTTATCATCTAAAGTTTCATAACCTTTATAAAACGCATTTATAATTTTCGAACCTGGTAAATGTTGGTTGGATGATTTATTATTGACCAGAGAAATAAAAGCGTGCTTTTGAGCATAACCTTCCACGGCAGATTGTGTGGTGTCAGTCGAATTATCATTAACTACAACAATGTGCTTTGGTTTTATAGTTTGATTAACCAAAGAATAAAGTGTGAGACCAATTGAATCAGCTTCGTTGTGGGCAGGAATGATAATATAAAAGTTCATTCTGTAAATTTCAATATTTAAATTCCAAATCCCAATTTTTTACAACGCTATCTTTCTGGAATTTAGATTTTGAGTATTGGAATTTTATTTTTTTTCTGCATATACAATATAATATCTTGGAGTAAACCATCTTAAAATTGGACGAATTCCAATTTTATTTGTTGGGTTAGTCCATTTCTCACGATCAATAATTTTCCATCCAGCTTTTTCTAATAACCAATCAAACTGCCAATCCTCAAACTCATGATAGTGTCTATCCAACTTATCGGTTTTACTTTTATATGCTGAAGAAAACCATAGTTTAAGAGGAATACTAGCGACTAATTTATTTGATTTTATAGATTTTAAAACGGTGAAAGGAGAGAGCAAGTGTTCAAATATCTCGAAGGCAGTTACTACCTCAGCTTCAGATTTTTCAATTGTAGAAGTGTCTATATCCAAATCTTCTCCTTTGGTGTTTTCTATTGAATAACCATGTTCTTGCATGATTTTGGTAAATGGATTTACCACACCTAAATCTAGAATAGATTCCCTATTTGAAATATGCTTTTCTAAAAATTCAATAGTATGTTTAAAACGCTTATTCGGAAAGGTTTTCTCGTACATTAAATTATTCTATTTTTTTTATTTCCGTGAAAACGGAAATCTCAAACAATCATTAGATAAGTTACTGTTTGTAAACAATAGCATTGATATTCATACCAGCACCAACGCTTGCAAAAATGATGACATCACCTTTATTTATTTCTTGATTTTCCATATCATCATTCAAAATGATATCATATAAAGTTGGAATAGTTGCTACACTAGAGTTTCCTAATTTTCCGATACTCATTGGCATAATGTTTTTTGGCATTTCCATATTGTAAAGATTATAAAATCGTTTTACAATAGCTTCATCCATTTTTTCATTGGCTTGATGTATCAATATTTTTTTAACATCAGAAATATTAATACCACTTTTATCAAGACAAGATTTCATGGCAATTGGTACATTGGTTAATGCGAACTCATAAATCTTTCGTCCATACATTTTTATGTAACGACGGTTGTCTTCAGAATCTTGATTGTTAGTTTCGCCGAAGTATATAAAATGAGCTTCATCTAAAGCATAAGTAGCAGACTCGTGTGCAATAATACCACCTTTATCATCTGTAGATTCAATAATTACGGCACCAGCACCATCGCTATAAATCATAGAATCTCTATCATGAGGATCTAAAATACGAGACAATGTTTCAGCGCCAATAACTAGACATTTTTTTGCAATGCCAGATTTTATAAATGCATTGGCTTGTATAACCCCTTCTACCCAACCAGGGCATCCAAAAAGTAAATCATATCCAACACATTTCGGGTTTTTAATTCTAAGTAGATGTTTTACCCTTGACGCTATACTTGGTACAGTATCACTTTGGATACTATCATGTCTAACATCGCCGTAATTATGAGCCACAATAATATAGTCTAACTCTTCTCGATTAATTTTAGCATTATCTATAGCTTTTTCAGCTGCAAATGAGGCTATATCAGAGGTGTTTAAATGCTTTTTAGCATAACGACGCTCAGCAATACCAGTTATGGCCTTGAATTTCTTTACTATAACTTCGTTTGGAGCATTAATAGCAGAACCATCACTATTTAGAAATTCATGATTGTGGAAGTCTTCGTTCTTTTCAATAGTCGCTGGTATATAGCTTCCTGTACCAGTAATTTTAATATTCATAAA
>NZ_CAXBLF010000050.1:0-26075 GCF_963976535.1 uncultured Algibacter sp.
AGAAAGAGGTAGATGCACCACCATTAATAATACGTAATCTAACTTTTTCTCCAGGATTAAATTCTGGATATTCAATGGATTCTTCACCGTTAATTAAAAAGGCAGGATAATATACGTCAGCTATATCTGCACCTTCCATACGTTGTCTCCAAAAATTCAGTTGTGCTCCAAAAGCTCCGCGGGCTATGACTTGATTAAGAGGTGTAGATGTCCCTTTTCGTAATCCATACCATTCATTGCCACGTTTTAAGTTACGCAGTACATGCATTGGGTCTTCATTAGTCCAATCGGATAGCATTAGCACCAACTCTTTATCATACTTCAAGGTTTCGTGTTTTGGATGGATAACAAAGGATCCAAAAACCCCACTTTGTTCCTGTAATAGCGTGTGCGAATGGTACCAATACGTGCCAGATTGATTTAGGGCAAACTCATATTTTTGTGTATGTCCAGGTTCAATAGGCGGTGTAGTTAGATAAGGAACACCATCATAGAAATTAGGCAATAAAAGTCCGTGCCAGTGGATGGATGTTTCTACACTCATTTCATTTTTAACGTAAATTACGGCATACTCCCCTTCGATAAATTCCAATACGGGTCCTGGAATACTGCCGTTTATAGTCATGCCTTTTACAGCTTTACCAGTTTTATTAATGATTGCCTCATTAATAGTAAGTGTGTATTCCTTTACTGGTAAATTATCAACATTTCCCTCAACAGATTTTTCTGTTTGGGCATATAGAGCTGTACTCGCAATAAACATTGCAATAAGGTACATACTGTTTTTTAAAAAAAATCGATATTTCATTTCTAAATAGTGTTGATAATTTAACCAGTCAAATTAATGTGCTAATACTATTGATTCTTTGAATAACTTACATAATTCGCTTTGGATTCAAAATAAGCCACGTCTCCTTCTTCTTTCATTAACACAATATAAGCTTCAGTTTTATCAACTGGTTTTTTACTTAAAGGATCAATACCTGTTCTAGCTGTTTCATTATTGTTTAATGTACCAACACACATTTGGCAGCAGCCATAGTAGGTTTTGCCATTTACTGGAACTGGTATTTGAGGTTTGGCCATATACGCATCGTTTACCATACATACCAAATCATTTGGTATTTGAGACCCAACTTGATATTTTTGTTGAGTTTCCTGAATTGTCTCTTTTTGTGCAGTGACAACGGTCGTTTCTTTAACCTTGTTTTGTTTAGTTGTTGAATTACAAGCCACCATACTAAAGGCTACTACTAATAGTAATGCTAATTGTTTTACTAAATTTTTCATTTTATTTCATTTTAAATTGAATATTATTTTAATAATTTATTATTTATCTAATTTTATATTTCGCAATCGCAAAGAATTTGAAATCACGGAAAAAGAACTAAATGCCATAGCTGCTGCTGCAATAATCGGCGAAAGTAATAGCCCAAAAACAGGATATAAAACACCTGCTGCCAATGGTACTCCAAGTACATTATAGAAAAACGCAAAAAATAGGTTTTGTTTAATATTTTTCATAACGGCATGACTTAAATTTTTGGCTTTTACAATACCCAATAAATCCCCTTTTACCAGTGTCACTTCCGAGCTTTCAATAGCTACGTCTGTACCTGTTCCCATGGCGATACCAATATCAGATTGTGCCAATGCAGGTGCATCGTTAATACCATCACCTGCCATAGCCACTACTTTACCTTGATTTTGTAATTCTTCAATGAACCTTAATTTGTCTTCAGGCAAACAATCGGCTTTAAAGCTTGACAGCTTTAGCTCTGCAGATACAGCTTTAGCAGTGTTTTCATTATCACCAGTCATCATAATAACATCAACTCCTTGTTTTTGCAAGGATGCAATGGCTTGTTTACTGGTTTCTTTTATAGCATCGGTTATGGACACATAACCAACAACCTCCTTGTTTACCGAAATATAAGACACGGTTTTACCCAATTTTTGTTCTTCAATAATTTTAGCATCTATCTCCGTAGGGATTGATGCATTTACTGTTTGCATTAATTTTTTATTACCTAATGCAACTTTGTTGGTATTTACTGTTCCTACCACACCTTTTCCGGTAACGGCTTCAAAATCGTTAACTTCTTCTAATATTATCTGCTCTACTTTAGCATATTTTACCACAGCTTCAGCAAGAGGATGCTCACTATATTGGTTAACGGATGCTATGTATTTAAGCAGTAATTTGTCGTCATTGGTTTTGGATAAATCGACTACTTTTTCAACCGATGGTTTGCCTTCGGTAATGGTGCCCGTTTTATCGGTTATCAATACATTGACTTTGTCTAGGTTTTCTAGGGCTTCTGCGTTTTTAATAAGTACCCCATTTAAAGCGCCCTTGCCAACACCGACCATTACAGACATGGGTGTTGCCAAACCAACAGCGCATGGGCAAGCAATAATTAATACGGCGATGGCATTAACAAAAGCATAGACCATAGCTGGTTCGGGACCATAATAACGCCATACTAAAAAGGTAATTACCGCAACAACAATAACAATTTGCACAAAATATTTAGAAATTTTATCTGCCAGTTTTTGTATGGGTGCTTTAGAGCGGCTTGCATTATTTACCATTTGAATGATTTGCGATAGTAAGGTATCAGAACCCACTTTTTCGGCCACCATAACAAATGATTTATTACCATTTATAGTACCAGAGCTTACGGCTTCTCCTTCGTGTTTATCAACAGGAATAGGTTCTCCTGTAATCATGGATTCGTCAATAACACCATGCCCTTCATGAATTTTGCCATCAACCGGGATTTTATCACCTGGTTTGACGCGTAATAAATCTCCTTTTTTAATATCGTGTATTGAAATGACTTTGTCTTCACCACCTAGTGTCACCAATGTCGCTTCACTAGGTGCTAACTTTAATAATTCTTTTATGGCACCACTGGTCTGGCTGTGTGCCCTAGCTTCTAAAAGCTGTCCTAATAATACCAGCGTTAAAATAACTGTGGTTGCTTCAAAATACACAAAAACAGTACCTGCTTCGGTTTTAAACTGGTCTGGAAAAAGTTCTGGAAAAATCATTCCAAACACACTAAAAAGAAAAGCGACTCCTGTACCAATACCAATTAGGGTAAACATATTGAGATTCCATGTTTTTATGGACTTCCAACAGCGTACAAAAAACATCCAACAGGCATAAAAAACTACTGGAAGCGATAGTACAAACTGTACCAAGTTCCAGTTTTCCTGTGATGTATAATCCAATAAAAAGTTATTTGGAATAAAATCTGCCATGGCAATAAACAACACTGGAACGGTAAATAGTGTTGCAATTTTCATTTTTTTAAGCAATTTCTTATAGGTCTTGCTCTCTTCACTTTCTGAAGGTTCCATAGGTACCAAATCCATACCACATATAGGGCAGGATCCTGGCGAATCCTTAATGACTTCTGGGTGCATTGGACAAGTATATTGGACGTCTTGAACCGCTTTTGGTTGTTCTACCAAATCCATGCCACACACTGGGCAACTGCCTGCTTGATTGTATGTTTTTTCACCTTCGCAGTGCATAGGGCAATAAAACACACCATTGCCATCTTTTACAGGTTCGTGATGGTGCTGGTGTTCTGTTTCATGCGCGTGGTTATGGGCATTGGTATGGCCTTCTGCATGTTTTGGCACAAGTTTCATCTTACAAACAGGGCAATTTCCAGGTTTGTCGTAGGTTTTATCGCCTTCGCAAAGCATGGTGCAATAATATGCTTCACTTACACTTTTATGTTGCTCTGAGTCATGATGGTGCTGTGTGTGCTCACCATTATGCCCCGGCATCTCAATAGTGTAATGTAACCCCGATTTTAAGAGCCTTTCTTGTAAGGTATTGATTGAAACATGTGAAGTCATTTCTATAACAACTTCATTCGTATCTAAATTTGCATTGACTTTAGTCACTTCTTTTAAATTACTTAAAGAAGTTTCCACATTGGCTTTACAACCATGACATGTCATTCCAGTTATTTTATATGTGTGTTTCATATCTATTGATTTAATGGTTAGAAAAAGATTGCCTGTATTAATTTTATAATTAAAACCGAAATACAAATGTCTTTAATTTTTTATGCTATGTTGTGCATAATTCAGACTAAAATGTATAAAATTTACCTAGCTCTGTACCTTTAAGAACGCTTTTACATGAGTAAATCCACAAGCCCATTTAGAGATTACCCATTTCTTTCGCCGGTTCTAATCCTTACTCGGCTTTCAACATTGCTCACATAAATCAAACCATCACCGCTTTTACCTGTATATGCGTGTTCTTTTATTATTTCAACAATGGCACTTTCATCTTCTTTATTACATACTATTTCCAATTTTGCAATCTTGTAGTGCAAATAAGGGTGCTTTAAACTTGGGTATTCTTTATCTGGATCGGAAAAATTTCCAGAACCATCGCCTTCAAAAATGCTAAAACAACAAAAACTATTATTTTGCAAATTTAATGCTACATCATTTACTTTTTTTGTGCGTATAAATGCTTTTATTTCTTTCATGATTTTATCTTTTTTTTTTTGATTAATAAGCTGGCTTAAAAATGTCATAAAAGGCATTGATAAACCAGCTTCTGCTATTAATCACATTGACTTAAATATTTCTTTTACACTTCCACAACTGGCCATAGCTTCATCCATATAAGGGTTTACAATTTTATTGGAATTTGAAAACCAGTACGAACCGCCATTGTTTGCCATTGGACAAAAATTCTTGTAAATTTCACCTTCAACCACGTTATCTTTTAATAAAGGCTCAAATGCTGTTGTAAGTTTTGAAAAGACAATACGCTGATATATAATATTAGACTTTGATGCCATGTCTTCCGCCACTTTTTGGGCATTAGTAGCTTCACCGTATTTCTTTAAAATCCCAGCAAGCATTTTAGACGCTTTTTGTGCCTTTTCAGAATTAGCTTCAACTAAAGCTTCCTTTATCATGCTATAGTGCATGTATGCTTTGGTAAGGTTTTTATCGTTTAACTTTACCATAGATTTATCATGATCCATCATACTATGATCGCCTTGTTTCTTGTTCATCTTACCATGATCATGCTGTGCATTTATAACATTTGTAATACTCATAATTAGAGCAATTATTACTACTGTTTTTAATTTTAATTTTTTCATCTGTTTTTGTTTTTTTATTATTTTACAATGACTGTTTTTGTGTCTCCACATGTCAACATTTTTGCTCCTAAATATGGGTTTTTAATAGGTTCGTCAAGGCTTAACCAATAAGCACCTTTATTGTTGTCGGCCATTGGGCAAAATTGTTCGTACACTTTTTGGTTTACCCCAAATAATTTTACACCTTTTGATAAATGTGCCGATAAATGCTTAAAATGACTGCGCTGTTTTTCGATATCTTCTAGTTCAGAAATAGAACTTGCAGATCCAGAAATTTCTTTTGAAATAGTCATCCAGTGGTTATGTGCATTATGATCTGTCAATTGCTTCATATCTACTTTTTTCATGGCAGCCAATAACGTTTTGGCTGAAGCACTTGCTATACTGTTATCGTCTCCTACAAGGGCATCTTTTAATTTAATATAGGCATTAAACACTTGCTCTAATTGACTTTTAAAAGCATCGGTAGTGGTAATGCGTTGGTTCATATCTGTATGATCAGAATCATTTTCCATTTTGGTATGGTCTGAACTTGTTTGACCTTGCATTTTTGAATCGGTCATGTCCATTTTAGAATGATCTACACCATCAGCTTTAGCATCATCGCCCATATCCATGCCACCGTGGTTATGCCCCATACTGACCTTTCCGCCTTCTGGATTCATCATGCTTTTTTGACCCAATAATTGTGCAGAGGCATCAATCCTGAACACCCCATTTGTGGCAACAGTTTCACCTTCTTCCAAACCTTCCTGAACTATATAAAACTGACCCATATCTTGTCCTAAGACAACTTCTCTGTAAATAAAAGAAATGGTTTTTTCGTGTGGCACTTTTACATAGACTACGGCACGTTTTCCTGTCCATAGTACTGCCGATTTTGGAATGACAATGGTATTCTCCATCCCTTTCATTTTTGCTTTAATGATACCACTAGCAAACATTTCAGGCAATAACTTGTTTGATGGGTTATTTACCTCTACACGTACTTTGGCAACCCTTGTATTAGAAGATACAAAAGGATCGACATAGGTGATTTTACCTTCAAAGTCTTTTCCAGGAATAGCTTGTATGTTAAAGCTTACCTTGTCGTTAACGTGTATCCAAGGAATATCTGCTTCGTATGCTTCAAACATAACCCAAACGGAACTTAAATTAGCAATATCAAACAAATTACCACCTGCCATAATATAATCTCCTAACTCAACATTTCTACTCATAACGTAACCAGAATGATCGGATAAAATATCGATTTGTTCCTGCACAACTCCTGAGGCTTCAATAGCCGCGATTTGTTTGTCAGACAGTTTCCAAAGCTTTAATTTATTGCGTGATGCGGTATAAAGTTGTGGGTAAATATCCTTAGACTTGATAGCTTCAAACAATTCTTTTTGTGCAGAGATTAATTCCGGTGAATAGATACGTACTATTTTTTGACCAGTATACACTTTTTCGCCTGTAAAATTAACGTACAATCGTTCTATACGACCTGGTATATGAGACACTTGAGAATACAATCTACGCTCATCAGGTTTTACACGACCCAACAATCGTATTTCTTTCTTGGCACTAGACTTTTCAACTACTGTAGTCTGAATATTTGCCAATTGATAAGACTGTTCGTTCATTACAATTTCGTCGTCTGCAATGTTTTCTGAAGAATCACTTGAAGTTTCTAATGGAATTAAGGTCATTCCACAAATAGGACATTTTCCTGGTTTTTCCATTCTAATTTGTGGATGCATGGAGCAAGTCCATAATTGTGTTACAGGGTCTTGAACATATTCGTGTTCGCCATCTGTATGTGTTGTTGCTGAGTCTCCACCAGAAAACACATTTCCTAAAATAATTCCGAGTATTAAAATACCGGCTGCTATGATATATTTTTTATATTTTTTCATGTTATTCATTTTATTGTCCTATTAAATAATCCATAAATGCCGCTGCAGCATTTTTATCGGTTAATGCTTTTTGATGTTCTAATTCGTATTTTAATAATTGGCGTTGTATACGCAGCACCTCTTCAAAGTCTTTAGCGTTTGTAGAGTACGATATAATAAGTATATCCAATGCTTTTTTAGCAATTTTGGATTGGGTCATGTTTAAATCAATACGTCTGTCGCCATCATTAAAATCTTTATGTGTATTTTCATAAACCGAACTCAAGGTGTTCTTTTTATCCTCTTTTCTAGATATTTCAGCTTCTTGTCTGAATTGTGCTTCTTTAATTAACGCTTTATATTTTTTACGATATAAAGGAATGGTTACACCAACCGATGGAAACAAGAACACGTCTTTACCATTATCTGATGCTGTTGAATTAGGGTTGTCACCAACTATGGTATAATTTACACCAACATTAAACTTTGGTAAGCCTTCTTTTTTAGCTACAATCTCCTGATTTAAAAAGGCGTTTAATTTATGTTCTATACTTTTAATTTGATGGTTTGAAGCATAGATTTCATCGAGCATATCCAATTGTTCTAAAGGAATTTCTTCTTGCCACAATACTTCTGGAACTAGTACTTCAGAAGTATCTTCTCTGTTTAATAAGTTGTTAAACTTTACTCGTAAAACATCTTTTGTATCCAAAAACAGTTCTAATTGATTTTCCAAATCGTTTAGTTCCAATTCAACACGTAGTTCATCCACAATAGAAGCCTTTCCTGCTTCAATTTTAACTAAAGACAGGCGTTTAAAAACTTCGAGAATTTCAATATTCTCTCTAGTTATTTCAATAGCCTTTTCAATAAAATAATAGTTGTAATAGGCTGTTTTTACTTCAAAGAAAATATTGGATTTTGTGTTTTCGAAATCTTCGTACACGGCTTTTGCCATTTCGGTTGCAAAATCCTCTTTAGCGCTTAACAAACCAAACCAAGGAAAGCTTTGCATTAAATTAAAGTTTGCTCTTTGCGGCCCAACCCTTGTTTCTGCAGGCTGGATAAAATATCCAAAAGCAAAAGTAGGGTCTGGTAAAGTACCTACCTGAGGTACTTTTTCCATAGCAGCCATATAATCATTAAACTTTGCCTTTAGGGCAGGGTTATTATTGGCTGCTATTTCTAAATAGTTATTTAAATTTTCTTGACTAAAAATACTTGTTGTAAATAGTACAACTAAACTCAAGAAAAAATATTTTTTAGTATTCGCTATCATCTTTATAAATTTAAGCATTACTTCTTTTTAATTGTTTTTTTAATCCTTTCTCTTTCCACATACTGTAAAGTACAGGTACTACAAACATGGTCATGACCTGTAAAAGCATACCTCCAAATGAAGGGATTGCCATAGGAATAACCACATCAGAACCTTTACCAGTAGCTGTTAATACAGGGATTAAAGCGATGATGGCTGTTGCTGCGGTCATCATTGCAGGGCGAACCCTTTTGGAACCTGCTTCAATTACCGAAGCCCGTATATCTTTGACCGTATCTGGATTCTTCTGATCAAATACCTGAGTCAGATAAGTTCCCATAATAACGCCATCATCGGTAGCAATTCCAAATAGTGCTATAAATCCTACCCAAACGGCGACGCTCAAGTTTATGGTATGCAGCTGAAACAAATCACGCATTGGGACTCCAAATGCATCAAAGTTCAAAAACCAACCTTGGCCATATAACCAGATCATGATAAAACCACCTGCAAAAGCAACAAATATGCCTGAGAATACCATAAGTGAGGGCACCATAGATTTAAACTGGAAATATAGTATTAAGAGAATTACAATTAACGATATAGGCACCACAATCATTAAACGTTTTGATGCCCTAATTTGATTTTCGTAATTACCCGTAAACCGGTACGTCACACCATCTGGTAATTTAAATTCACCTGAATCCATTTTTTGCTGGATAAGTGCCTGTGCGTCTTCAACCACATTGGTTTCCGCATAGCCATCTTTCATATCAAAAATAACATAGCCTGTTAAAAAGGTATCCTCACTCTTAATCACTTGAGGCCCTCTAACATAAGTAACATCCGCTAATTCGCCCAATTCAACTTGAACACCTGCGGGCGTGGGTATTAATATCTTTTTAATATCATCAGGATTGTCCCTAAACTCCCTTGCATAGCGTACACGTACAGGAAAGCGCTCACGGCCTTCTACTGTTGTGGTCAACTGTCTTCCCCCAATGGCAACCGAGAGTTGCATTTGCATGTCTTTTATGGTCAATCCATACCTAGACATTGCCTGTCGGTTAAGTTTCATTTCCAAATAAGGTTTGCCAACAACGCGATCGGCAAACACCGTTGGAGGATTAACACTAGGGACTTCTTTTAGAATATTCTCCAGTTCAAACCCAACTTTTTCAATCACTTCCAGTGTGGGCCCAAAGACCTTTATACCCATTGGGGCCCGCATTCCGGTTGCCAACATAATCAATCGTGTCTGTATAGGTTGTAGCTTTGGTGCCGAAGTCAATCCCGGGAATTTGGCGTGTTTAACAATTTCATTCCAAATGTCATCTGGTTTCTTGATATGTTCTCGCCATTGTCTAAAGTTTTTACCGTCATCATCTTGAATAAGTTCTTCTTCCGTTATTTTACGAAATTCATCGGTACCATAGGTATAGGTAGTCTCATCCTTTAAAACAAAAGCGTCGTGTTTATTGACTTTAAAACGTGCTCTGTGCCCATCTTCATCCAGAATATATTCTGGAACATAATTTATGGTATTTTCATACATGGATGTTGGCGCAGGATCTAAGGCAGAGTTTACACGCCCCCATTTTCCTACCGCAGACCCAATTTCAGGTATGGTCATTAAGTGTTTATCAATACTTGCAATAACCTCCATGTTCTCGGTAATACTTGAATGAGGCATGGTCGTTGGCATCAGTAAAAAAGACCCTTCATTCAAGGCTGGCATAAACTCTTTACCCAGCCCAGGGAAGGTTTTGTCCAATTTTTCCCAAACCACATTATTTTTAGTGAATTCCGGCATAAAACCAAGGACTTTGCCAATCCCTAACCAAATGGTTGCACCGAAGAAAACCACGAGAATGGGGATCAATAAAAATTTCCATTTATTATCCAAACACCAGGTTAAGATGCTTTTGTAAAAATGCACTATGGCCATTAATGCCCCCAAAACAAAACCTATGACTATTATCACAAAAATAAAGTTGATAAATGTGGAGTTTGATACTCCCAAAGGCATCCATTCTATAGTCAGAAAATAGACTAAAATTACAATTGCGATGGCTATATTGACATAATTGGCTATTTTTTCTGAATAAGGAAGTTTTATTTTTCCTTTCAAAAATGTTTTTTCTGGTACATGCGTAAGCAAATTATTTATACCAATGGCAATTAGGGCTATGGCAATAACGCTTCCATAAGCGATCAGGAAAACAAATCCAAAACCAATCAAGGTTGCATTAAATATTCGGTTCGTTCGCTTTGTGTTAATTCTAATGGAAAACAAAATTTTTGCTAAGGCAGGAATAAACATAATTCCAATAAACAGAGCTGAAATCAGCGCAAACGTTTTGGTCCATGCTAAAGGTCTAAACAACTTCCCTTCGGCAGCTTGCATAGCAAAAACAGGTAAGAAACTCACTACTGTGGTTGCAAGAGCAGTAATTACAGCCGATGCCACCTCCACGGTGGCTATATATATGACCTGTACTAATTTTTTACCTTTTACGCCTTCATTTTCGGGCATTTCTAAATGCCGCACTATATTTTCGGTAAAAACTATCCCGACATCAATCATGACCCCAATAGCAATGGCTATACCCGAAAGGGCTACAATGTTGGCATCTACACCAAAATATTTCATCAATATAAAGGTCATCAACACGCCAACGGGTAATATACTTGAAATTAATACGGAAGCTCTAAGATTAAGAACCAATACGATTACCACCAAAATACTAATCAATATTTCATGCGAAAGCGCTAGTTCGAGAGTTCCTATGGTTTCCTGAATTAGACCTGAACGGTCATAGAAAGGCACTATGGTCACCTTAGAAACGGTACCGTCGGCCAGAATTTTAGAGGGCAAGCCTGGGGCAACTTCTTCAATTTTATCTTTCAGGTTTTGGATCACCGCTTGTGGATTGGCACCATAACGTGCTACAACCACTCCACCAACAGCTTCTACACCACTTTTGTCTAGTCCTCCTCTACGACCTGCTGGCCCAAACTGTATTTTGGCTACATCCTTCAATCGTATGGGCACATTATCCCTTACCGTAACAACACTTTCTTCTAGATCACTTAGGTTTTTAATATACCCTAAACCCCTTACCAAATATTCGACTTTATTAAACTCTAAGGTTCGTGCACCAATATCAAGATTACTGTTTTTTACAGCGTTCATAATCATACCAACATCTACGTTATTGGCTTTCATGGCATCCGGATCAATCTCAACTTGGTATTCCTTTAAAAACCCACCAATGGAAGCAACTTCTGAAACGCCGCTTGCTGCCGTTAAATAATAACGTACATAAAAATCTTGAATAGTTCTTAATTCTTGCGGATCCCAGCCTCCAGTTGGTTTGCCTGTTTTGGCATCTCTCCCTTCTAAGGTGTACCAATATACTTGTCCTAAAGCTGTTGCATCAGGTCCTAAAGCTGGTGTTACTTCTCGAGGAACTGTTCCTGGAGGTAATGAATTTAGTTTTTCTAGAATACGAGTCCTACTCCAGTAAAAATCCACGTCATCCTCAAAAATTATATAAATACTTGAGAGGCCAAAAATGGAATTGCTTCGAATGGTCTTTACACTAGGAATACCCAACAAAGCTGTTGTAAGGGGATAAGTGACCTGATCCTCAATATCTTGAGGAGATTGCCCCATCCACTCTGTAAATACAATTTGTTGGTTTTCGCCTATATCAGGAATAGCGTCAACAGGCACTGGATTTCGCTCTATTATTGAGGAATCCCAATTAAAAGGTGCTGTAATAATTCCCCCAACAATAAATGCGGCGAGTAATAGAAATGTTATCAACTTGTTTTCAAGAAAATAACGGATAGTTTTATTTAACATAAATTTTGATAATTAAACAATTAAACATTGGTATAAAGAAAATACCGAATACCTGCCTACCGGACAGGCAGGCAAAAAGCCATCCAAATGGATAAATAGCCATTGGATAATAAAGTTTATTGTTTAAAAATCAAATTAAATAAGTCTCACCAAGCTTGTAGATATTCTTGACAATAAGTGGTGGTGGGTATTCTGAAAATGAAGATACTTTGTTTTCTATACCTTCAAAAAGGTTGATATAAGTATATATAAATGAAGCAACAAAAATTTGCTGATTATATGTAAGACTGTTAAATGAAACACTTAACTCATTTTGTCCACTTATGGAAATTTGCTGATTGTTACAGCAAGTATTTCCTTCAAGGGTATCTTTTGTTGATTTAGTTTGTGCTAAATCCATACCACAGCTTTCAACCGAACCAAAGAAAGATGAATCCACTAAAAAATCACCACAATAATGACTTTCAATAGTGAAAGACACTGTTGATAACATGACTAATAATGCCATTAAAAAGGATGATATTTTATACAAAAATTGCTTCATTTGCGTCGCAAAGTTAAAAAAAATTGATTACAATTCAATTGTTTAACAAAAATTTAGATTTTTAAAATTATTATTTGTTTTAAAATAGCAGTGTTATTTTGATTATTTTGAAACCTACATTCCTAATCAATAGTGTCCAGTTAAAGACATAAGACCGCTACGCTGTAAGAACCAAGAATCAAGACTTGATTGTAACTAATTGATAAACATTGATTTTTAAATTCATACCATTCTAAAAAATAAAAATTTTCAGTAATTGCAAAAAGCAACCCCTTTTTTTTATAAGCCTTGAAAACCCTGTGTTCACAATGGTTTTCATTAAATGAACTATTTTTAATCGGACAATAGTAATTCTAATATAAAATACAACGAACTCCACTAATTATCTTTGCAAATTAAAGACAGCTATCCGTTATATTTCATGATAAATATCATCATTGCTTAAATTTATGGTTTGTTCAATACTGTTTTTGACAATGATGATTAGTCTTGAAACCAAAAATTAAGAGCTCAATTAGTACTGTTTATAATGATTAGTCTCAATGCATAGAAAATTATTAAGAATTATTCTAAATAATATTGGATTTTTAAAAACAGTCTATTACATTTGCCAACTATTTAAATTGATTCTAAATAACACCGCAAATGAAATACCTTATTTTTTTTATAGCCATTTTACAGTTTCCTTCAATATGGGCACAAAAAACTCCAGCAAAAGAAGACACTACAAAACTAAAAACAGAACGACTAAAAGAAGTCATTCTTACAGGGCATACCATGCTTGGCAGTAAATTTGAGATTAAAAACAAAACCGGATCTGCAAGCTATATTTCAAAGGAAGAGTTAAAAAAATTCGCTTATACAGATATTAATAGAACCTTGCAAACGATCCCTGGAGTGAACATCTATGAAGAAGATGGTTTTGGATTGCGCCCAAATATAAGTCTGCGAGGGACATCACCAGAGAGGAGCGCAAAAATCAATTTAATGGAAGATGGTGTGCTCATAGCACCTGCTCCTTACAGTGCACCAGCAGCATATTATTTTCCTACCATCGGACGGATGGAAGCTTTGGAAATACTTAAAGGCAGTAGCCAGATACAATATGGGCCCAATACAACTGGTGGTGCCATCAATATGTTATCGGCACAAATTCCCAATGAACTTTCTGGTAGAGTCTTGATAGCCGCAGGTAATTACAATTCAAGAAAGACCCAAGTGGCATTAGGCGATAGTTTTAAAAACTTTGGTTTTGTAACCGATTATTTCAATTATAATTCCGATGGATTTAAAGCACTTGATGGTGGTGGTAATACGGGGTTTGACAAGTCTGATTATTCCGCAAAGTTCAGACTCAATACAAACATGGATGCCAAAACCTATCAGTCGCTAACATTTAAAATTCAATATTCCGAAGAAAAAGCAAACGAAACTTATTTGGGATTAACCGATGAAGATTTTGAACAGAATCCCTACAGAAGATATAGGGCATCATCAAAAGATGTTATGAATGCCGAACACCAGCAATATCAACTAACACATTTTATAAAATTGGCGCCTTCATTAGTGGTAAATACCACCGCATATATAAATAAGTTTAAGCGCAATTGGTACAAACTAGATGATATAAATCTAGGAGAACGTGTAAATATTAATAAAGTACTTTCAACTCCAGAAGATTATCCCTTGGAATACCAAACCCTTCTGGGGAATAATAACACGCAACCAGATGTATTCGGGATAAAAGCAAATAACAGAACCTATACATCTAATGGCATCCAATCAATTGCTAAATTAAAATGGGGCACAAATGGGTTACAAACCTTGGAAGCGGGCATTCGCTACCACGAAGATGATGAAGACAGATTTCAGTGGGTGGACAGATATGCTTTCCAGAATAAAGAGTTGATACGTACAACCGTGGGTGAAAAAGGAACAGATGCCAACCGTATAAGCAATGCAAAAGCATTGGCGGCACATGTACTGGGCACCATCCGTATTAACAATTTAACTTTAACCCCTGGTTTGCGGTACGAAAACATAACATTGGGCAGATTGGACTATGGTAAAAATGACCCATCCAGAACCGGTCAAGATTTGGCAACACGAGATAACAATGTAGAGGTTTGGATTCCCGGTTTGGGCGCAAATTATAGATTCAATAATAATGTCTCGCTTTTCGGCGGGGTACACAAAGGGTTTTCACCCCCAAGCAATACACCTGGACAGGATGCAGAAAAAAGTGTAAATTACGAGTTAGGAACCCGATTTAATCATAAAGGGTTAAAGGGCGAGTTGGTGGCCTATTACAACGATTATCAAAACCTACTGGGAAGTGACTTGGCGGCAACCGGAGGCACGGGGAGTCTTGACCAATTTAATGCAGGAAAGGTTCGCGTAAGTGGCATAGAATTTTTATTGAACTATGACTTTTTACAAAATGCAACCGAACAATTTAAGCTTCCTGTAACCTTATCTTATACCTTAACAGATACCGAGTTCTTGACAAATTTTGATAGCAATGAAGACATATATGGAGTAGTGACTAAAGGTGACGAGATACCATATATTGCAAAAAATCAATTGAGCTTGGGCATTAATTTACAACATAAACGGTTTGATGTAAATATAAGTTCTAGGTATATTGGTGCGCTTAGAACCAAAGCTGGTTCTGGATCTATACCAGAAAAATTTAAAGTCGATTCAAACATAATTATGGACTTTTCTACGCGTTATTTTTTGAACAAACACGTAACCTTATCCTCTAATATTATCAATATATTTAATACTGTTTATGCAGTGTCCAGAGTGCCTGCTGGTTTAAGACCTGGACATCCTTTTGGAGTTAACTTTTCTATGACTTATGACTTTTAGAAAGCAGCTAATCGTTAAAAAAATGACTTTTGTCATCTTTTTGTTTAATCTTTAAATTTAAATTTGCCCAATTCAAATATCGTTTTTAGTATTCAAAACACTAATTATTGAATTTATGAACTAAATTTTTTAGTATCAAAATATTTTGAATGTAAGACAATAATTATTAAATTTATAAAGTGAAATCTTATTTTACTAAAATATTATCCTTCTTTTTAGCAGTTTTTGTACTGTTTTCCACATCTTCATTTACGGTGAGTATGCATTTTTGCTGTAATAAATTGGTTGATATGGCCGTTCTTGGCACTGCGCAAGATTGTAAAGATAAAGTTCAAAAAAAAGATATTCCTTCCAAGAACTGCGCAACATTTCAAGATATAGGGTGTTGCAGCAGTGAAGCGTTTGTAAAAACAGGAGATGACACTATAAAAATGGCTAACCATGAGTTTCAGGCACAAGATATCGTTTTCCTAAACACTTTTTTTTATACGTATATAAATTTATTTGAAGGGCTAGATAAAAATGAGGTTCCTTTTAAACATTATAAACCACCCTTGTTATTCAAGAACATACAAACGCTCCACCAGATTTACTTAATTTGATTTTCTAAACCTTACCTTAGATTAAATTTAATCTACAACCATTTATAGCTATAATTATAATTTTGGCTAATACGTGTTGTACCCATTTCTAAATAACATTATATTTGATATCATAAAGTCAAGACCGTTAAGCTATTTAATTTAAAACACAATAGCAATACATTAATGATTATGAGCACGACAAAAGAATTTTGGATTAAAAATATGGTATGCAATCGCTGCATAAAAGTGATTAGGCAAGAACTGCTAGATCTTGGAGTAACTATACTTTCTTTAGAATTAGGAAGACTCTTGGTGGAAGTGCCCAACAACACTGATAATAACATTATTAGTGAAGTAAAGGCTGTACTTCACGCCAATGATTTTGAAATTGCACAAAGTGAAGAAGACATGCTTGTAGAAAGAATCAAAATAATTTTAATAGAACAATTGCAGGAGTTACCACTACATATAAAAGTAAAAACGTCTGAACTTTTGGCATCAACGCTTCATCGTGACTACAAAACATTGAGCAAATTATTTTCCGCCAATGAGAAAACCACTATTGAAAAATACTTTATCAGGCTAAAAAATGAAAAAGCAAAAGAACTTATTCAAATGAAACAGCACTCTTTTTCTGATATTGGCTATTTGTTGGATTATAGTAGCGTAAACCACTTGTCAAGACAATTTAAAGAAGTAGTGGGAATGAGTATGACAGATTATAAAAACACAGAAAACTGGAAACGTAATTTCTATGATGAAATTATATAAATAACTAAGAAAGTTATGTAGATGACAAGTCTGCATAGTCATTAAATTTATCAACCCTTAAAATCAAATAGAATGAAGCAAGAATGAAAAAAAGAATAAAGTAAGAATGAAAAAGAATTAATCAAATAATAAAAATAATAAAATGAAAACAAAAAAAACTATAATGAGTTTAGCACTCACAGGTGTACTGTTCGCTTTGTTAGTGAGCTTTATTTCTGTACCAGAGCGTAATAATTACGAAGCTATTCAACAAAAAAAATGGGTAGCCCCTGCCAGTGCAGATAAGATAGTTAACCCTTTAAAAGGAGATGTAAAAGCTGCAGCTTCTGGCAAAAAGCTTTATAAAGTGCTGTGTCTTGTATGCCATGGTCCAAAAGGCAAAGGCGATGGTATGGCCGGTGCAGGATTAACTCCAAAACCAACAAATTTAACTAGTGAAGCATTTCAATCACAATCAGATGGTGCTATTTTTTGGAAAATTGCCGAAGGTAGAGCGCCTATGGCTAGCTACAAATCATCTATTCCAGAAAAAAAACGCTGGGAAATTATTAACTACATAAGAACACTTAAATAATGAAAAAGCTAATTATATTATTACTATTTGTTGGATTTGGCCATATTACTTTTGGGCAAACGTACAACAACTTTGAGACTGATAGCATAGCAGAATCCGAACCTTACAAACCAAGCAAGACCCAGTTCATGATTAGAGGTTATGGCCATACTGGATTAAACTTTATGGATACCGAAGGCGAAAAGGAATCTTCTTATGTAGGTTCAGCATTTGCACCAATTTTCCTGTTCAAGCATTCTGACAGACTTATGTTTGAAGCTGAGCTTGAGTTTGTGCTTGAAGGCAATGAGCTTGAAGTAGGCTTGGAATACGCAGATGTTATGTATATATTAAATAAGAACATGACGGTTCGTGCTGGTAAATTTCTGCTTCCTTTTGGTACGTTTATGGAACGGTTACATCCTGCTTGGATTAATAGGCTTCCAACAACACCATTAGGCTATGGTCATGATGGAATTGCACCTTCATCAGGAATTGGAGTTGAATTAAGAGGTGCTTTTGATCTTGGAGGACCAAAACTTAATTATGCTGTATATTCAACCAATGGTCCAAGACTAAAGGACGGCAGTCTAGAACCCGAAGAAGCAGGCATGCTGTCGTTTCAAAATTATGAAGACAACAATACCAGTAAAGCTTTTGGTGGACGTATTGGGTTATTGCCCTTTGCAGATTCATCTACCGAAATAGGGTTTTCAACATATTCAACAAGTAATGCTGGAACATCAGATTCAGAATACGAAAATACTGGAGCATTCTTATATGCAATCGATTTTGCTTTCGTAAAACAAATTCCAGCAATCGGTGGATTTATTGATATTAAAGGGCAGTACAATAATTCTGATATTGATGATGCTACTTATATTGAGATAGAGGACGATGTAGAAGAAGAATATACTTTTGATAACAAGAGTGACTCTTTTTACGCTCAATTAAGCTATCGCCCAACAATGGCTAGTAGTGATTTCTTGAAAAAATTAGAGCTAGTAGGAAGATATTCTAACTTTAATGCTCCGGAAGGTGCTGAGTGGGAAGAACAGTCTGATCAATATGCCTTTGGATTAAACTATTGGTTAACTTGGAGATCGGTTATAAAAGTGGCATATCAGACAACAGATAGTGCTGGCGGTCATGATGGTGGTGGTACAGCAAATGGTTTCTTTATGCACTGGGCCATCGGATTCTAATAAACTTTATAAAAAACCTTAAAATTATGAAAACAATACATAAAATATTTGTCGCTGGAATTATGATCCTCATCACAGGAGGAATGATAGTTGGCTGTTCGTCATCAAAAAGCGCTTACATTGCTGCAACAGATGTTCAAGAGGAATTCAAAATGGAAAAATCTGGTGCCCAAATGTGGGGAGAAGCCTGTAACAGATGCCATTTGGCTCCTTCACCAGCCGATTATAATGACACAGATTGGGAAACCATAAGCTTACACATGAGAATACGCGCAAATCTTGCTGAAAATGAAATTGCAAAAATTGAAACTTTTCTAAAATCTGCGAATTAATAGCTGATAGCCCATTCCCTTTGTTATAACTAAATAAACCATTGGGAATGGGTTTATTAAAATGAATTATTAAAAGGCATAATATTTTATTGATTGTTCGTAAAGAATCATAGATTGATAAAGTACGTCATTTTGATTCTGTTTCAGAATCTCATAAAAACATGAGTAAACCACTTCAATACGAGCATGCTACACTCTACAATAATTTCCGTTCATAGTTTAATTTAAGCAAAGTATTTTCCTTTTCTAAACCTGGCGCCTTTACATAATTTTGCTATCATCTTTTCTGTACCATATTCATTTACTGTGATTACAAAATAACCCTTACTTCAAAATCATCCTCCTATAATTGTTTTCTTTACTTTTAGTCAACGCTGAAACACGGCCCTTACTAGTATACTTTTTACCATCTTAACTATTTTTGTGCTCTGTACATGGCATCACTGTGAATTAAAAAATGCACACCGTCAATCATTTATTCCTATTTCTAAAAATCCATCCTCCTAACGCTTCTCTATGTCTTCACAAAATTCAACTAAAATCAAATCCACTTCATCTATAAAACAACCCGCTTATATTTTTCACTACTAGCAAAATGATACCCTAAAACGCTAACGCTGCAACGCGCATGAATATATTTACTATGCTGTAATTTTGAGCGACAAAGCAGTAATTTTTGCCAAGTAAGCTTCAAGGGATGAGTCCTAAAGCGCATCAAAACAATAAGATGAGGCTCTGAAATAAATTCAGGGTAACGAGATAGTATAGATAACACACACATGGCATTGTTTGAAAGTAAGAAATAACATAAAAAAACATGTGGTTTCTCCATAAATTTATTCTATTAATTTATTGTAAATTTAGTTTCACCAATAATCTATATGGTAGATAGGATTGAGTAGGACAATAACTGAAAGCACCAAAAAATGAAAACTAAATTTCTGTGGCGAAATTATATAAATAACAACGAAAGTAATACAGATAGAACTGAAGTATCTTAACTAAATTTGATGAAACCTAAAACAATTCAACATGAAAAATATACTCATAGTATTACTGCTACTTCCTTTAATAGGATTGACACAAACCCTAGAAAATATAGATTATATTTCACCTTTTCATAATGAGGTTGCCGCAGTAAAAAAAGGAACCGAATGGGCCTTTATAAATAAAGAAGGAGAGACTGTTATAGATTTTAGAAATGATTTGGTGTTAACCAAAACAGACAATGAAAACTATCCCATATTTAATTCTGAAAGAAGCCTAATCGCAAGCAAAAAAAAGGGTATAACCTATTTCGGCTATATCGATAAAAGCGGAAAAACTGTTATTGAGCCACAATTCCTCAATGCCACCAATTTTAAAAATGATGTGGCTGTTGTATTAAATTTAGTTAAGAAACAACTTGGCGGCAATGAACTAATGAAAAACGTGGTGAGCTATCATTATTTCGAAGTGGTTATTGAAAAGGATGGGAAAATAAATCAATATTTAACTGAAGATCCTATACACATTACGCTTACTAAAGAGAAGATGAAAAACACCCCTGTAATTACATCCAAACTAATCTCAAACAACTTGGTTGCGGTAAAAGCGAACAACAATAAATGGATCTTAAAAAAAATAAAATAATTAATAATATTAAAAACTAATAAAATGAAAAAAAATCACTGGATATGGATGGTTATAGGTTGTGGGCTACCACTTTTATTCATCTTTTTAGCACCATCGTTTGGTATAGGAAGCGGTTCGGCTCTTTTTATATTTATAATTGCAGTGTTTGGCTTTCATTTATTAATGCCTCATGGGTCTCATGGGCATGGTGGACATGGTGGAGACAAGAATGACAGTCAAAATCATTCTGGTCATAACAATACTGGTCACGACCATAGCAAGGAAGAATCGACAGAGAAGCCAACAGAAAAGCACAAAGGGCATCAACATCACTAAAAGCTAAACACCATGAAACTAAAATTTCTAATAAACGGAATCAGTTGTGGAGGATGTGTTGCAAGGGTCAAGAAGACGCTGGAAGAACATCCCAATATTGAAAAAGTACAAGTTTTCTTAACACCAAAAGGAGCAACACTCATCACAATGAAAGAAGCACTTTCTGTAGATGAATTACAAAAACAGCTCAATACGCTTAACGGATACACAATTACCGAACTAAATCAATAACAATTAAAACCTAAAAATTATGCATTTATACGACGGACATTTTGGAGGTATGCACCTAATATGGTGGATTATATGGTTTGTTTTCATTGTCTGGATATTCTTCATCCCTGTAGATATCCCATATCAAAAAACAAAAAAAGAAAGCCCACTGGAAATTTTGAAAAAACGTTTTGCAAAAGGCGAAATATCTAAGGAAGAATTTGAAGAATCAAAAAAGGTTTTAAACTCGAAAAAATAATTATTAAAAACTTAGAATATGAATTACTACGGCGGGATGCATTTTATATGGTGGATTATCTGGCTCATTTTATTGGTCTGGATTTTTTTTATACCCACAGATATCCCATATCAAAAAACAAAAAAAGAAAGCCCACTGGATATTCTTAAAAAGCGTTTGGAAAAAGGCGAAATATCCAAGGAAGAATTTGAAGAATCTAAAAAGGTTTTAAACTTGGAATAATAAGTTCTAAAAATTAACTGAGTACATGACAAAAATTGATAATATATCGGATGTCAATCTGAGCGCAGTCGAAGACATTGGAAATATCGTATTCAAAAGCATTTCGACTGCGCTCAATGTGACACTTTTATATTTTTGTCATGTACTAAAAAAAATTAATTAAAAATGAAAACAATACTAAAAAAAACAGCAGGAGTGATTTTGATAGCTCTAGTACTATCTGCTTGCTCACAAAAACAAGAATATTCTATAGGCGATATGCTTAAAGACCCATCACAACAAGAAAAGGTTTTAGCAATAATGATTGATGATCACGACCTAGGTCAAAAGTATATTGGTAAGATGATGAAAAATGACCATGCAACAGGCATGATGGTGGACGAGTTGGTGAAGGCTGCAGCAAAAGACACCATATTGGCAGGCAAATTAAGCAACATGATTACCAAATACCCTGAACTTATGGTGCTCACTAACCATCATTTTATGCCCATAATAGCTGCCGATGAACATTTAAGCGACACTTTTTGCGACCACGCCTTGGAACATGAGGGTATCGCTAAATCAATGTGTCAGAAAATGAAAGACAAAGAAGGCATGGAACCTTGCCATTAATTAATATCTTAAAACAACTAAAAATAACAAATTATGTATCGATTAAACATAAAAAAACTCGGTTTTGCTTTTGGTCTTACAGGAGCTTTAATCTATTTGGGCTGTATGATTGTAATGATGACAGCAGGACAAGAAGGCAGTATTGCCTTTTTTAACAGCCTCTTACACGGTTTAGATACTACCAATATTATTAGAATGGACGTTTCCATGTTGGAAGCATTCTTTGGTGTTATTCAAACATTTATACTCTTTTGGCTAATTGGCGCAAGTATTGCAGGATTTTATAATGCTCAAATCAAAAAAGGATAATTTATTATTTACCAAAAAAAAGATCTTATTCAATTTGTTATAACCTATTCCTTCTGTAATATATGTAACATGCAGTTTGGAAATCGTCATGGTCTTTTGAATTTAGAACACCGCTATAAAATAGAATTATAAAAGTTTAAAAAGGCTATGGCAAAAATAAAGATCATATTCATTCATTTATTGTTGGGAGTGGGCGTATTTTATTTCTTAGTGCATCCATTTACAATGGTGCTCTACTGGTTTGAATACAGTAATACGCCCTTTGCAACGTCGCTCTTTCTGGAAATTTTAAATGAACGCTTTCTGGAATCCTTCAGTTTTAATATGAAGGGAATGAGTACTTTATTAACACTTCTTGGAGGCATTTTAGGCTTGGTATCTGGCTTTTTTTGGAGCCAGCTTAAAAAGAAAGATAGTCTAATAAATGTACAACAGCGCTTATTGCAGAGAGACATTGCCGAAATTATTGCAGATGGCGAAAATGAAAAAGTGGAATTCAAATCATCTATTCGTTATGACTATTTTAGGAAAGCCACCAACCGTGATTTGGAAATAGTTATCGCCAAAACCATTGTAGGTTTTATGAATACAAAAGGCGGGAAATTGATTATAGGCGTTGACGACGAAGGAAACACCTTGGGGCTAGAAAACGATTATAAAACACTCAAGCACAAAAACAAGGATGGCTACGAGCGTGCCATTTTCAGAATAATATCTACGCAGTTAGGCCACGAGGCATGTTTTAGCAATCATATTTCTTTTTATGTTATAAATGAAAAAGAAATATGTGTGGTTGATATTGAACCTTCCAAAGAACCCGTGTATGTAAATGATGGAACGAGTACGACCTTTTATGTGAGGACAGGTAACGCCACTTATCCATTAACAGTAAAAGAAACCGTTGATTATTTAAAAACCCAAAAAACATAAAATTATGCAGTACGTCTGGTTTATATGGTCGCTTATTATTCTTGCCCTTTGGGCAATTATTTATGTATCAAAAAAAGGGGTTAGAAAAGAAATGCTCAAAATGAGCCTAATTACCATGCCATTTGGTTTAACAGAACCCTTGTTTGTACCAGAATATTGGATACCACCTTCGCTGTTTGATTTGGCCGAAAAAACAGGCTTCGATATCGAGAGCCTTATTTTTTCTTTTGCCATTGGTGGAATAGGAACGGTGCTCTATAATCTAATTTTTAAACGTGGTCTTGCAGAAATACCACATTCCGAACGCGGTCACCAGAGGCATCGTTTGCATATTTATATACTCTTTATTCCGGCACTAGTATTTATCATATTGGCGTTGTTTACATCGCTCAACCATATTTATTGTGGCGTTATAGCATTGTTCATCGGTGGCCTTGCAACACTTTATTGTCGCCCAGATTTAAAAGGAAAAATATGGATTGGGGGAGTTTTGTTTACAGTACTTTACTTCATTTATTTTGGAAGTATCCTTCCGTTTTATCCTCAATATGTAGAGCTTTACTGGAATCTAGATAACCTAACCCATATTCTTGTCTTGGGCATTCCTATTGAAGAATTATTATTCGCCTTCACTTTTGGGATGTACTGGTCGGGACTTTACGAACACCTCTATTGGCGAAAACTAATTCAATCAGAAAAAATTTAACACTTAAAAACAATTAATATGAAACAAGTACAATCAAATCAAAAAAACATTGCTACCCAAGTTGTAGCTTTAAAGAACTCAATTGGTACGACGTACCAACTATCCGTTAGCGTATTATTCCTCTTACTGCTATCACTATTGCTGCTATCTTGTTCCGATAAGAAAAAACAAGTTGTTGAAAGTGCACCGCAAGTTAATGCAGAGCAACAATCAAAGACTAATGATGCTATGGCTTCTACACAAAACTATGAAATAGTTCCCAACAAAAAAGTGTGTATGGTCAACGATAGGTTTATGGGAATAGACCAATTACCGATTGACGTCAACGGAATTATGTACTACGGTTGCTGTGAAGACTGTGTTGAAAAATTACAAAAAAATTTGGAGAATGTCCGCTTCGGAAGTAATCCTCTCAATAATTCAAAAGTAGATAAAGCTTCGGCAGTCATTGTTCAAGATAAAAGCAGCGGAGGTGTTTTTTACTTTGCTTCCAAAGAAGATGCCAACACATTCATTCACCAAAATAATTCTTAATCAAGGAACGTATTACAATAAAATATTGTCAAAAAAATGAAAAATCTTAAGCCACAATCTAATATGGATCATGCCAATTGTAAAATAATAGATACAATTTGCCTACCAGACACCAAACTGCCTCGTGTGGTTATTATTGGTGGAGGATTTGCAGGTTTGGCACTGGTAGAAAAATTGAAACATCAAGAAGTACAGGTCGTCATGTTCGATAAAAATAACTTTCATCAGTTTCAGCCTTTACTCTATCAAGTTGCAACAAGCGCCTTGGAACCAGACAGTATTGTGTTTCCTTTCAGAAAACAAATTAAAGGGTATAAAAATGTCATCTACCGTATGGCAGAAGTTGAAGAAATACAACCTTCCTTAAATACAGTTGTAACCAACAAAGGAAGTATTCATTATGACTACCTCGTATTGGCAACGGGAACAACTACCAATTTTTTTGGGATGGATAACGTAGAAGCCAATAGCCTTGGGATGAAAGATATCCGAGATTCTTTGAACATACGCCATATGATGCTGCAAAATCTAGAACAGGCTGCCATAACCTGCGATGATGAAGAACGCGATGCCCTTACCAATTTCGTTATTGTTGGTGGTGGGCCCGCTGGTGTGGAGATGGCAGGTGCATTGGCCGAATTCTGTAAATACATACTTCCCAAAGATTACCCAGAGTATCCATCATCTATAATGAAGATTTATTTAATAGAAGGCTCAGATATGTTAATAGCAGCCATGTCTGACAAAGCTTCAACACAAACTCTAAAATATTTAAAAGAGCTAAACGTAAATGTGTTATTTAATGAGATTGTAACAGATTATGACGGAAAAGTAATTACAACCAAAAATGGCACACAAATCCATGCCAAAAATTTAATATGGACGGCGGGTGTTAAAGGGCAATTACCTAAAGGAATTGATAAACAACATCTAGTAAACGGCAACCGCTTAAAAACGAATGAAAATTTGCAGGTTGACGGATTTAATAACGTTTTTGCAATAGGAGATATTGCTGCAGTTATAAACAACGATACACCAAAAGGACATCCGCAGGTGGCTCAGGTAGCTATTCAACAGGGAAAATACTTAGGTGAATTACTGTTAAATATGTTAAAAGACAAACCTATTATTAAACCTTTCGAATATAAAGATAAGGGATCGTTAGCAACGGTAGGTAAACGTAGAGCAGTAGCCGATTTGGGCAAATTCAAGTTCGCAGGTTATTTTGCCTGGTTACTATGGTCTATCGTGCACTTGATGTCTATAAGCGGATTTAGAAATAGATTGATGGTTGGTTTTAATTGGGCGGTAAGCTATT
>NZ_CAXBLF010000051.1:0-24746 GCF_963976535.1 uncultured Algibacter sp.
AGATCCCGAGTCTGAGCTCGGGATAAGCGATTCACTCTCTTTTTCTGAAAAAGAAAAAGAGGTTCTCTGCTTACATATTTCTACGATACTGCCCTCCTACTTCAAATAAAGCATTTGTTATTTGCCCTAATGAACAAACTTTACAAGCTTCCATTAAAGCTTCAAAAATATTTTCGTTATTAATGGCTTTATCTTGAAGTTCTTTTAAGAGGGTTTCTGTATCATTTGCTTTATGAAGATTTTCTAAAGTTTTAATTTGAAATTCTTTTTCTTCTTCAGTAGCTCGAATCACTTCCGCAGGTAAAACTGTTGGCGACCCTTTACTACTTAAAAATGTATTAACACCTATAATTGGAAATTCTCCATTATGCTTTAACGTTTCATAATACAAGCTCTCTTCTTGAATTTTAGAACGCTGATACATGGTTTCCATCGCCCCTAAAACACCTCCTCTTTCAGTAATTCTATCAAATTCTAATAAAACAGCGTCTTCCACTAAATCTGTTAATTCTTCAATTATGAATGAACCCTGAATTGGGTTTTCATTTTTGGCCAAACCTAATTCTTTATTAATTATAAGCTGAATTGCCATGGCGCGTCTCACAGATTCCTCAGTAGGCGTAGTTATCGCTTCATCATAAGCATTAGTGTGTAATGAGTTACAGTTATCATAAATAGCATATAACGCTTGAAGCGTGGTACGTATATCATTAAAATCTATTTCTTGGGCATGTAAACTCCTACCCGATGTTTGAATATGATATTTAAGCATTTGTGCTCTTTCATTAGCTCCATATTTATGTTTTAATGCTTTTGCCCAAATTTTACGTGCCACACGACCAATAACTGCATATTCTGGATCAACACCATTTGAGAAAAAGAAAGATAAGTTTGGTCCGAATTTATTGATATCCATACCTCTACTCAAATAATATTCCACGTAGGTGAAACCATTTGACAAGGTCAAGGCTATTTGTGTAATTGGGTTTGCACCAGCTTCTGCAATATGATAGCCAGAAATAGACACTGAATAAAAATTACGTACATTATTTTCTATAAAATATTCTTGGACATCGCCCATTAAACGCAATGCAAATTCCGTAGAAAAAATGCATGTATTTTGTGCTTGGTCTTCTTTTAAAATATCTGCTTGAACTGTTCCTCTAACTTGTGCAATAGTGTTCTTTTTAATTTCTGAATATATAGTTTCAGGCAACACTTGGTCTCCAGTTACTCCCAAAAGCATTAAGCCCAAACCGCTATTCCCTTCTGGTAATTCACCATTATATTTAGGACGCTTTTTATCCTTATAAATCTTGTCTATTTTAGCTTCAACTTCTTTTTCTAAACTATTTTTTTTAATATAGATTTCGCATTGTTGATCGATGGCTGCATTCATAAAATACCCAAGTAACATTGGCGCGGGCCCATTAATGGTCATACTTACAGAGGTCATTACATCTGCTAAATTAAAGCCTGAATACAGTTTTTTGGCATCATCTAAACAACAAATTGAAACTCCGGCATTTCCTATTTTCCCATAAATATCTGGACGATAATCAGGGTCGTTACCATAAAGTGTTACGCTGTCAAAAGCAGTAGATAAACGTTTTGCTGGCAAACCAGCACTAACATAATGAAATCGTTTATTTGTACGTTCTGGTCCGCCTTCGCCTGCAAACATTCTAGCAGGATCTTCACCTGTTCTTTTAAATGGATATAATCCAGCTGTGTAAGGGAATTTACCAGGCACATTTTCTTGTAAGCACCATCTTAAAATATCGCCCCAAGCTTGATATTTTGGAAGCGTAACTTTAGGAATCTGAGTATGTGATAAAGATTCAGTATGGGTTTCTATTTTAATTTCTTTACCCCTAACTTTAAATGAATAAATAGGGTTCTTGTATTTATTTACTTTTTCATTCCAACCTATAATGACTTCCCAATTATGTGCATCTAAGTTTAATTTGACTCTGTCAAATTCTTTTATCAGTAATTCTAAAAATTGTTTTGAACTGTCATCCTGTCCCGAAAGCTTTCGGGATTGTTTCAGGATCTCATCACTATTTAACCCATGTTTATCAAGGAAAGATTGCTTCGTTTCTCTCGCAATGACATTAAGGACCGATTCTAACGTTTTATATATGCCATAAAGCTTTTGAATGACTTCAACTTGTTCATCAGCTTTTTTATCATACGCTCTATTACTTTCGGCTATTTCAGATAAATATCTTGTTCTAGAAGGCGGAATGACAAAAATCTTTTCACTCATTTCATTTGAAATGGTGAATGTTGATTTTAAATCTGCATCAGTTTTTTCAACCAATTTATCCATTACTGCTTTATAAAGCGTGTTCATTCCTGGGTCGTTAAACTGAGACGCTATAGTTCCAAAAACTGGTAAATCATCTTGGTGTACATCCCATAGGTTATTGTTACGCATGTATTGTTTTTTTACATCACGTAAGGCATCCAACGAACCACGTTTATCAAACTTATTTATTGCTACCAAATCTGCAAAATCTAGCATGTCAATTTTTTCTAATTGTGTTGCTGCTCCAAACTCTGGAGTCATCACATAAAGAGATACATCAGAATGTTCTATAATTTCGGTATCACTTTGTCCGATGCCTGAAGTTTCTAAAATAATCAAATCGTATTCAGCAGCTTTCAAAACTTCAACCGCTTCATTTACATGCTTAGATAATGCCAAATTAGATTGACGTGTTGCTAAACTTCGCATGTAAACCCTTGAATTGTTTATAGAATTCATTCTAATTCTATCACCTAATAAAGCACCACCTGTTTTTCTTTTAGATGGGTCAACCGAAATAATTCCAACGGTTTTCTCAGGAAAATCTATTAAAAATCGTCGCACTAATTCGTCAACTAAACTAGATTTACCTGCTCCTCCTGTTCCAGTGATTCCTAAAATAGGAGAAGCCCCTCCTAACCTCCCCGAAGGGGAGGAACTCTCACTCTTGTAAGTGAAAAGTATTTTAAATGCTTCTTGATTATTTTCTGCTAAAGAAATTAACCTTGCTATTGTTCTTACATCTCTATTTTTTAAATTTTTAAAAACTTTTTCTGTACCTAAATCCATCAACCATGATGCATCTTCGTTACATACAATTCCGTTTGTTGCTAGCTCCCCTCCTTTGGAGGGGTTGGGGGAGGCTTTTTCCACTAAATCATTAATCATGCCTTGTAATCCCATTTCACGACCATCATCTGGTGAATAGATTCGTGAGATTCCGTAATCCATCAAATCTTTAATTTCTGAAGGTAATATTACGCCACCTCCTCCTCCAAAAATCTTAATATGCTCTGAACCTCTTTCCTTTAAGAGATCATACATATACTTAAAATATTCATTGTGCCCACCTTGATAAGATGTTAAACAAATAGCATTTACATCTTCTTGAATAGCCGTATTTACAACATCTTCAACACTTCTATCATGGCCCAAATGAATAACTTCTACACCTGTAGCTTGAATAATACGACGCATAATATTTATTGATGCATCATGTCCATCAAAAAGTGCTGCAGCAGTTACAATTCTGACTTTATGTTTTGGCTTATACGGCGCTTGTTGTTTCATTCGTAAAGATTATTGAATTTTAGTATCGCAATTTACGAAATATTCAAAAAAATAAGCGGTTTGCAAAAGATTATATAAAATTTATATCAGAACTCATTCTTGAATCATTTTTAAACTAAATTTAGCGCGGAATAACGACTACTTATGAATAAGATTACGATTTTAATTCACTGCAAAGACAGACCTAACATTATTGCATCGGTTACCAATTTTATTGCAAACAACGGAGGAAATATTGTTTATATAGATCAGCATGTTGATAGAGAACAAGACATATTTTTTATGCGTTTGGAAAGTGAGTTTACATCTGAATCTTTTTCTACTAACAACTTTAAATCTGTATTTAAAATTGATATAGCCGACAAATTTGAAATGAAATGGCGTATTTACTCATCTGAGAAAAAACCCAAAATGGCATTATTCATTTCTAAATACGATCATTGTTTATATGATTTACTTGGGCGTTATAATTCTGGAGAACTTAATTTAGAAATCCCATTTATTATAAGTAATCATACTGATTTAAAAGCTATTGCTGATAATTTTAAAATTCCTTTTTATCATATACCAGTTACTAAAGACACTAAACAAGAAGCAGAAAACCAGCAATTGCAGTTACTGCAAGAATATAACATAGACTTTATAGTTTTAGCTAGATACATGCAAATTATATCAGGAAAACTAATTAATAAATACCCCAACAAAATAATTAATATTCACCATTCCTTTTTACCTGCGTTTGTAGGCGCTAAACCTTACCATTCGGCTTATAAAAGAGGTGTGAAAATTATTGGAGCTACTAGTCATTATGTTACTGAAGAACTTGATGCGGGACCAATAATAGAGCAAGACGTAACTCGTGTAACACATGCTCATGCCATTAGTGATTTAATTGCAAAAGGGCGAGATTTAGAAAAAATTGTTCTAGCAAATGCAGTTAAGCTGCACGCAGACAGAAAAGTATTGGTTTTTAATAATAAGACTGTCATTTTTTCTTAATCCTATTTTTAAATACATTATAGTCCGATAAAAGAATCAAGACCGCTGCGCTGATAGAATATAGAATCAAGACTTGATTTTAACTCATTGATAATCAATTTACAATAGATTTGTCATTTCAGAAAGCTTTTGATTTTTTACTTGTTGTAAAAGTAAGGGGCATATCTCAAAAAAATCTTTTAGCCTATACCCAATCTATCGTTCGGACTATCTTACAAATTTTAATCGACCACTATTGTTTTAAATATAATTTATTCCATAAAAGTTAAGAATTCCTCTTAACAAATGATAATATTTAGTTTTTTTTTGTGACCTATCCGTTTTTTGTGTGTCTCACCTTTATGGAAATATTAACCATTAACTAAATTTTAATTTTTATGAAAACAAATTTATTTTTATGCCTAACTTTTTTATTAGGCTTAGGTTTTGCTCAAGCTCAAAACTTACCCTCAAACCCAGAACCTGGAAAATGCTATGTAAAATGTATTACTAAAGACGAATTCAAAGATGTTCAAGAAACTATTGAAGTATATCCTGCATACACAAGATTAGAAGTAGTTCCAGCAACTTACAAGACTGTTGAAGATCGTGTATTAGTTAAAGAAGCTTCAAAAAAATTCTCTTATGTACCTGCGGTTTATGAAACAGTAGATGTACCTTATATCAAGAAAGATGGAAGAAGTGATTTAAGCATTAGTCCTGCAAGTTTTGGAACAAATTCTAGAACTTTTGAAACTTATCCAGAAACTTCTGGTTGGGAATACAAAGAAACTGCATGTGATTCTCCTAACAAAGAAGATTGTATGGTAGCTTGTTATGTTGGTTACCCTGCTCAATTTACAGATGTAAGTTTTACAACTTTAGCAAAAGATGCAACTGTTAGCAACCTACCTGTTCCAGAAGCAGGAGCAACTTACAAAAAACGTGTTGTTAAAACTCCAGCTAGAATGAATGAAATTGAAATTCCTGCTGAATACACAACTATTAAACGTCAAGTTGTAGCAACTCCAGCTTCTACCAGAAGTGTTACGGTTCCTTCTAAAACACAAACTGTTACAAGAACTGTATTAGCTAAAAAAGGTGGAATTACAACTTGGGAAGAAGTTGATTGTGGATTATTTGATGCTAACGTATTGCCAATATTTTATGAGTTAGGTAGTGCACGTATTACTCCTGCATCTAAGAAAATTATTGATGAAACCTTATTACCATTATTAAACAGTAAGCCTGTAAATATTGAATTAATGTCTCATACAGATGCTAGAGGTAACGATGATTTCAACATGTCTTTATCACAACAACGTGCTAATTCTGTTGTAAACTATTTAGTATCTAAAGGAATCAATAGAAGCCGTTTATCTGGTAGAGGATACGGAGAATCTAGATTAGTAAACCGTTGTTCTAATGGTGTAGAATGTTCAGAAGGACAACACCAAAAGAATAGAAGAACTGAGTTTAGAGTATTAAACAACTAAGACATAATATTGTCAATTCAAAAGGCATCCAAATCGGATGCCTTTTTTTATTTATGCAAACCTGTCTAAATTATAGCAGTAAAAAATTAGTAGCAACTCATCAAAATAAATCACACCAAACTTATTCTCTGTTAAGGCTTTTAACGTCCTCTTTTTGTTATAATATATACAGGGTAATCAACAACTTGCTTCTCAACTACAATACCATAATTATCTTTCATGTTAGATACCATCAAATCAAAATATTTATAATGTATCTCCCAATCATGAATATAACTATCAATGTTTTTTGAAGCAATTATAATTGGCGTCTCTAACACATGTGAAAGCTGATATTTAATTTGATTTAACGTTACATTATCACCCTTTATTTCCGAATCTCCTATTAAGAAATGTTGCGTGCCTTCTCCCCAATCTATTTGATTGGTGTCCCAAAACGTAGGCGCTTTTATTTCAAAAACTAGTACTTCGCCTTTAATGTTTTTATTAGTTTCATTTAACTTTAAAGCTTTTAAAATGAACTTAGCTTTATCATAATAAGCATCTGTATTAAACTTAAATCGAACCTGATACGAATTATTAATTGTGTTAGGTATATTGATCTGGCTTTTATAACTATTCAAAGCATAAGCCAAAATATCTTTCAAATTTCCTTTTAATTCTAAATAGCTATCACGCTTCTGAACCTGTAAAGTATTATTCCAGCTTTCATCTAGCTTAACTATTTCAAAATCTTTTTTAGTCAGCAATTCTTTTTTTGCAGTGACTTTTTGATAAGCTTGAGTCATAATCATCTTATCTAAAGCAATTTTACTCTGATTTTCTCTCAGATACTTTTCAACATGATGAGACTTAAAATTCGCAGAATGCCCTTCCCAAATCTTGGTTCCTTGGGCATTAAATAAAACACTATAAGGTAAACTATACACCTTGTTTTTAGAGAATGTTTCGCCCTCATAATCAATAGCAGTAGCTAAACCATTTTTATGTTTGAGCATAAAACGTTTAACAACTTCTGGACTTTCTTGTGATAAAGAAAGTACATAAAAATTTTCTGGATATTGCTTTTGAAGCGATTCAATATATTTAGAAGCGTGAATACATGGTCCGCACCAAGTTGCCCAAAAATCAACAAAATAAAGTTGATTATTAGTTTGTGTCGCTATGGAAGACTGTTGAATAAATTCTGATACTTTTATTTGTCCGAAAATAAATGTGGAACTTAAAAAACATAATAAATAGAGCGTAGTCTTATTAAATTTCATTTTTAAAAGATACTTTAACTTAATATTATTTCAAGGTTATTAAATACATAACAAACATTATGCTAAAGTAGTATTTTATTAAATATAGTTTTAAACTTACAACGTTTTAAGAACTAAAATTTATATTTGTTCAAATATAAAAACCAAAAATCATGATACGTAAATTTTTAACTGTTTTTTTAATATTCAACCTTGTTTCGTGTGCAGAATTACAACAAGTTGTTAATCAATTACCTCAGGGAGGAGTTCTTGGTAACACAGAAATAGCCTCTGGTTTAAGACAAGCCCTGGACTTTGGCATAGACAAGCAAGTTACCAAACTTACACAAGAAGACGGTTTCTTTAAAAATGAATTAGTTAAGATTTTATTACCCGAAGAACTTCGTAAAGTTGATAAAGCTTTAAGAGATATTGGACTTAGTAATTTGGCTGATGAAGGTTTAAAAGTACTTAATAGAGCTGCCGAAGACGCTGTAAAAGAAGCCACTCCTATTTTTATTGATGCTGTTAAGGGTATTACTTTTGATGATGCAAAAAATATTTTATTAGGTAATAACGACGCTGCAACTCAGTATTTGACTTCTAAAACGCAAACGGCGCTTTATGCTAAATTCAACCCTGTTATAAAAAATTCATTCAGCAAAGTAGGTGCAGATGAAATATGGACTAATTTAATTAATAAATACAATACGATTCCGTTTACAAATGATGTAAACCCAGACTTAACAGATTATGTTACAGGTGAAGCTTTAAAAGGTGTTTACACTATGATTGCCGTTGAAGAAAAAGACATTAGAACAAAAACAGCTTCTAGATCTACGGATTTACTAAGAAAGGTTTTTGCTTTGCAGGATTAAATTTTTAAAAAAAACATAACATATAAATAAACCGAATATTTACTATTCGGTTTATTTATATAATCCATCAAAAGCAACTATAGGTGTAGTATCAGTTCATTTTTTAGTATGAATTTAATCATAACATATTCTAAATGAACTTGTTAAATTATGATTTTTAACAAAAAATAACTTTATAACTTTCTCTCCTTCAATAAAAAAATGTATATTTAAGTACTAGTTATTTGCTTACAAAATGAATCGAATTGAAAAAATAAAAACTCACCAAGACAAACTCAACTCAAAATACAAGAGACTTATAGAGCAAGCTTATAATTTTAGACAAACCGATTCGGCGTTAAGTGATATTTCTGAATACAAAGCCATCAAGCTGCTCAACAAACTAAATAGATTAAAATACCTTCAAAGAGAACAGCATCAATCTGTTGTTTAAATCTATTTAAATAATTATTTTTATCTTCAATTACATCTAAATGTGTTGTTTACACGTACTTTAAGTATAAGAAAGAACGTCATGAATAAACAATTTTGTAGAGTTGGTAAAATTAAACCCAACCTAAGTAAATCAATTAGCTTTAAAGAAATAGAAAAAAGAATAGCAAATTTTGTAGATGATACTACTAAAGTTCATTATTCTGAAGATTTAAACGGAGCGATTCAAAATATGTAAACGCTTTTGTAAGTCTTGAACCAAACCAAGAAAACATTTCTCCATCAACTAATATAATAGTTGCATTGGGGTAAAAGTCTTGTAGCTCCTTTTTATGAAATTCCTTAAAAGGAAAAGGTTCTGAAGATAATAAAACAACTTCTACACTTTTATTTACAGTAGATTTAGAAATTTTAATTTCTGGATAACGTTCTTCATTTGAAAAGCTGTTTTCAAACTTATTTATCTTCAATAAATCATTGATAAACGTATTATTCCCAGCAATCATCCACGGGTTTTTCCAGATAAAATAAACGCTTTTTAAAGTTGGCTTATTTTTAATAAACACTTCAAAACTACTAAGCTCATTTTTAATTATATCTAATATTGCTGAAGCTTCTTTTTTCCGATTAAAGATGCACCCATATTGTTCAATTAATTCTAAACTATCATTGATATTATAAATATCAGACACATGAACATTACAAATGGATTCACAAGCATCAACAATGTCCTTGGAATTTTCTTCCTTATTACAAAGAATAATATCCGGCTGAAGTACTTTTATTTTATCAAGATGAATCTGTTTAGTACCGCCAACAACAGAAACATTGGTTTTAATATGATGGGGATGCACACAGAATTTAGTTACGCCAATTAAATAAGCTTCCAAACCTAAATCACATAATATTTCGGTTTGACTAGGTACTAATGAAATAATGCGTTTTGGAGTTTCTTTTAAGTGAATTGCTCTGTTAAGTTGGTCTCTCATTTTTTTCTCGCAAAAACGCAAAGGCGCAAAGTGATGTGTATTTGTTAATACCAAATAAACTTCAAAATAATCGATAAAATTAGTTTCTATTTCCTTTACATTTCAATATAAAATAGAACCGTAACTAAGGCTATGCTTATATTTTATGTCTTATCTAAAGAAAATATAATTTTTATTTATTACCAATCATTTTAAAATTCATTTGGTATTATTCCAAAATCAAAGCCATTTCTTTTTGAAGCGCTTCAGCTTTTTGTGCAGCAGCTTGAGCAAAATCTTCTTTGTTTGATTCGTAAATTATACCTCTTGAAGAATTAATCAATAATCCAACATTGTCGTTCATTCCATATTTACATACCTCTTGTAAGTTTCCACCTTGAGCGCCAACACCTGGAACTAATAAGAAGCTATCTGGAATAATATTTCTAATATCAGCTAAATATTCTGCTTTTGTAGCACCAACAACATACATTAAATTCTCAGCGTTCTTCCACGTTTTTGAAGTCTCTAATACTTGTTTGTAAAGTTCCTTCCCATCTACCGTTTTTGTTTGAAAATCAAATGCGCCTTGATTAGAAGTCAACGCTAAAAGAATAGTGTGTTTATCTTCAAAAGCTAAAAATGGTTCGATTGAATCTTTTCCCATATATGGTGCAACCGTTACAGAATCGAATGCTAAATCTTCAAAGAATGCTTTAGCGTACATGGTACTTGTGTTTCCAATATCGCCACGTTTTGCATCAGCAATAGTAAAAATTTCTGGATGCTTTTCGTTTAAGTAATTAATTGTTTTTTCTAAAGCTTGCCATCCTTTTATACCGTAAGCTTCATAAAATGCTGTGTTAGGTTTGTATGCTACACATAAATGATGTGTTGCATCAATTATAGCTTTATTGAAAGCGAAAATGGGATCGTCGTGTTTTAAAAGATGTTTTGGAATTTTATTTAAATCAACATCTAATCCTATACATAAAAAGGATTTCTTTTTTTTAATTTGATTAACTAATTGGATTGTTGTCATTCCTCCTTAATCCTCCGAAGGAGGAAACTGTTATGTTTTTACTCTTTTTTTATTATTTTCTTCTCTACATGAACTTGCAATATATCCATAAGAGTGTCTTTCCCTTTGGGAAATAGTCAGATAGGGATTTAAATTTGATCACTACTTGCCTTCAACTTTTCAGTATTATCCGCTAATTGTAACTCATCTATGATTTTTTGAATATCACCATTTACAATATTTGACAAGTCGTAAAGTGTTAATCCAATTCTATGATCTGTAACACGCCCTTGCGAATAATTATACGTTCTAATTTTAGCACTTCGGTCTCCACTGGTTACCATAGTACCACGTAAAGCAGCATCTTCTTCTAACTTCTTAGCTAACTCTAAATCGTATAAACGCGAACGTAATACTTTAAACGCTTTCTCTTTATTTTTATGTTGCGATTTTTGATCTTGACATTGCGCCACTAATCCTGTTGGAATATGTGTTAAACGAACTGCTGAATACGTTGTGTTTACCGATTGACCTCCTGGACCTGATGAACAGAAAAAATCGATTCTTACGTCTTTAGGATTTATTTCCACATCAAACTCTTCAGCCTCTGGAAACACCATTACTGTTGCAGCACTAGTATGTACACGCCCTTGAGTTTCTGTTTGAGGCACACGTTGTACACGATGCACACCTGCTTCAAACTTTAACGTTCCGTAAACATCGTTACCAGTAACTTCAAACTGAATTTCTTTAAAGCCACCATTAGTCCCTTCACTAAAATCGACCGTATCTACTTTCCAGCCTCTTCCTTCACAATATTTAGTATACATTCTAAACAAATCGCCTGCAAAAATACTAGCTTCGTCACCACCTGTTCCAGCTCGTAATTCTACAACTGCATTTTTAGAATCTTCAGGGTCTTTAGGGATTAAAAGTACTTTGATCTCTTCTTCTAATTTGGGAATACTTTCTTTAGCTTCATCATATTGCATTTTGGCCATTTCTACCATTTCTGCATCACTACCGTCAGCAATTATTTCTTCAGCTTCAGCTAAATTATTAGTGAGTTCTAAATATACCTCTCGCTTATCCATAAGAATTCGCAAGTCTTTATACTCTCTATTTAGCTCAACATAACGTTTCTGGTCTGTAATAATATCGGGTTGGATAATTAAATCACTAACCTCATCAAAACGCTGTTTAACTATTTGTAATTTCTCTAACATCTGCCTTTTTTAATTGGGAATCAAAAATACGATAATTTATGAATTTTCAACGATTAGAAACCATCGTAATAATCCGTTTCTAAAAATATTATTACACAAATAGCGTTATTATAAATACTTATGCAACAATTGTTTTCCATATTGGTTTTTTACAGACCCTTTATTATTTGGTCTTTAGTTATAAATATGCTGCTTTCATTTATAAAAATAGAACTCATTACAATACTAGTTGTTAAACTATTACTTATTATTTCGTTATGGCATTTTTTAAATGAAACTCATGCAAAACGAAAACTTGCTTTTTATAAAAACTTGGGGATTTCTACATTAAAGTTATTTTCACTGGTGTTTGTTGTTGATGCTATTTTTTCAATCCCATTCCTTCTCATTTTAAAAGAGTTTGTATAAGAATCAATAAACTAAAAAAAGAAGTCTAACGACCTCCTCTTTACTTAAAATAAATCTGCTGCTAACCACATTTAGAAGACCCGCAATCTTTACAGGTTAAACACCCTTCTTGATAGATTAAATTTTGAGATTCACAATTATCACATGCTTGTCCTTTGGCTTTCGTACCATCAGCCACATAACGTTTTAAGGCTCTAACCACACCATTTTTCCATGTATTAATAGATTCGCTATCTAACTGTAAACTATTAATTAAATCTACTATTTTATCAATTGGCATACCATGGCGTAACGTACTTGAAAATAGCTTTGCGTAATTCCAAAACTCTGGATTAAACTTATGCGATAGGCCTTCAATAGTGGTTTTGTATCCTCTAGTATTCTTGTATTGAAAATCGTAACGAGAGCTACCATCTTCATTTCTGTTTTTTATGATTAATCCGTTATTTACCCAACGCGGTATTAAAATCCCATCTTCATCATCAGCAAGTCCTGTAAATACTTCATATGGCTTATCATCTATCAAACCGATAAACGCAATCCATTTTTCTTTATTATTTTGAAAACGAACTACATCTGCTTCCAAAACTTGTGGGCGCTTTTTAGGAAAAGCTGTTAACTTTCCATTGTCTGTTTCTTCCTTTTTATCGTCATTAGCAATTAGAACACCAGAACGTGAACCATCTCTGTAAACAGTAACACCTTTACAGCCTACTTCCCATGCTTTCATATACAAATCGCCAACCAAACCTTCTTTAACGTCATTCGGCAAATTAATAGTTACACTTATAGAATGATCAACCCATTTTTGAATAGCACCTTGCATACTCACTTTACTAAACCAATCCACGTCGTTTGAAGTGGCGCCATAATAAGGCGATTTTTTAATCAATTTGTCAATCTCTTTTTGTGAAAAGTTTTTTGAGCTATCAATGCCATTTACTTCCATCCATTGTTTAAATCTATGATGAAACACTACATACTCTTCCCAAGAGTCACCAAGTTCATCAACAAAATCCACTCGAACATCATTATCATTCGGATTTATTTTTCTTCTTCGCTTATAAACTGGCATAAATACAGGTTCAATACCAGATGTAGTTTGCGTCATCAAACTGGTAGTTCCAGTTGGAGCGATTGTTAATAAGGCTATATTACGTCTACCATATTCTAGCATTTCATAATATAATTGATTATCCGCTTCTTTTAATCTTAGGATAAATGGATTGTTCTTTTCACGTTCTGCATTGAAAATGGAAAACGCACCACGCTCTTTAGCTAAATGTACTGATGCACGATACGCTTCAATGGCAATTGTTTTATGAACTTCTAATGAAAAAGCATTCCCTGCTTTACTTCCATATTGAATACCTAATGCCGCCAACATATCGCCTTCTGCAGTTATCCCAACACCTGTTCTTCTTCCTTCTTGAGCTTTTTGCTGTATGTTAAACCATAAATTACGCTCGGTTGTTTTTACTTCATCTAGTTCTGGATCATCGTCAATTTTCTTTAATATTTTATCTATTTTTTCAAGTTCTAAATCGATAATATCATCCATAATACGTTGCGCAGCAGCTACATGCGTTTTGAATAAATCGAAATTAAATTTAGCTTGGGGCGTAAACGGATTTTCTACATAAGAAAATAAATTGATAGCTAGTAATCTACAAGAATCATAAGGGCATAATGGAATTTCACCACATGGGTTTGTAGAGACGGTTTTATACCCTAAATCTGCATAACAATCTGGCACCGATTCATTTATAATAGTATCCCAAAATAAAATTCCTGGTTCTGCTGATTTCCATGCGTTATGAACTATTTTTTTCCATAGCGCATTGGCATCAATAGATTTAGACACTTTAGGGTCTTCACTAAATATTGGATATTTTTGAGTGTATTCTGTTCCATTTTTAACAGCCTTCATAAAATTATCATCAATCCTAACCGACACATTGGCTCCTGTTACTTTGCCCTGCTCTAATTTCGCATTAATAAAATCTTCTGAATCTGGATGATTAATAGATACCGAAAGCATAAGTGCTCCACGCCTTCCATCTTGAGCAACCTCTCTTGTTGAATTAGAATAACGCTCCATAAAAGGCACAAGTCCTGTAGATGTTAAAGCTGAATTTTTTACCGCAGAACCCTTTGGACGCACATGTGACAAATCGTGTCCTACGCCGCCTCGACGTTTCATAAGTTGTACTTGCTCTTGGTCTATTTTCATAATACCCCCATAAGAATCAGATTCTCCAGAGTTACCAATCACAAAACAATTTGATAATGAACCTATTTGAAACGGATTTCCAATTCCTGCCATTGGGCTTCCTTGTGGAACAATGTATTTGAAGTCTTTAATTAAGTCAAAAATGGCATTTTCTGTTAATGGATTAGAGTATTTGGTTTCTATCCTAGCTATTTCTTTAGCTATACGCCTATGCATATCGTTAGGCGTTAACTCATAAATATTTCCTTCAGAATCTTTTAGGGCATATTTGTTTAACCATACGCGAGCGGCTAAATCATCGTTCTTGAAGTATTTTAAAGAGGCATTAAAAGCATCTTCTGAAGTGTAAGTTTTGGAGGATTTTTGGGCAAGTTCTGTGTTCATTAGTAAATAGGAGTTTTAAGTTTAATGGAATATTTAACAGTACGTAAATAAACTATAAATGTACAACTTAAAACATGACAAAAATCATAAAGTTTACCAACAAAACAAGTTATAATGCTGATTATCAGAAGTTTAATGATTTATTAACATAAAAAAGTTAACAAATTTTTAAATAAATATTGATTTGTATTTTTAGAAATCTACTGCAAAGCCAACACCTAAAAACTGCTTCCACTGTACTTTTGCTCCTGCTACATCAAACTCACCTTCAATATCTGATGGCGTTTGGGTTTTAACGTCGTCGTCATATCGCAAGTGCGAACCCAGAGTCGCTCTAACAAAGCTATTAACTTTAAAATCAAAGTCTATTCTCCAATCCAAATCTAGATTTCCGAAGTTATTAATATAATCTGAATAGAGACTGACTTGGTTTTTTACAATAATATTTTCTGCTAATTCCATTTCGTAGCTATTGGTAACCAAAACACCAAATTCTGTTCTTATTTGTTCTCCTGGAATAATGATGTTTCCATTAGTATCTAACACCGCAGGAGTAACTCCAAAAGACCCAACATTAGCTAAATCTTCATCTAAAACAAAAGTGGCTTTTAGGGTTAATGGCGAAAAGTAAAAAGACAATTCATCTATATTTTTCCCATATTCCATACCGCCACCAAAAAACAAATACCCTGGCGCTAGCAATCTAGAAATAGGGACCTCTTTATTTGGATAGTTATACCCATTTGTTAATTGCGTTCTAAAGTTAAGTCTTGCAGAATAAAACCAATTTGATAAACTATCTGGTTTGTAACCCATATTAGAATTTACCTCAAATAAATCATCAGTTTTTCTAAGTTCTCTGGCCTCTTGCTTATTCACGCCATAACGAACTTCTACATTATTTTTCCAAACAAAAAACTTGTCTTTATAATCAAGCTTAGATTTTAATCCTAATAAGCCAGAAATAGAATTACTTCCTCCAGAATTCCAATTAACAAAAGCCACTTCACTTAAATCAAATGATGCTTTATTTTTTTGAGTCCATTGCGGACCTGTATATATTGGTTTCTTTTCTTTTATGTACAGCGAATCGGGTTGCGCGTAACTAAAATTAAAGAATAAACAAACTAAGAATAATAAAATGTACTTCATGGTTGCGTTAGGTTGTTTTTTAAGTTTTATCTATTATCAAAAACTATTCCATTTTGGATGAAAAAAATATAAATGAAGTGTTTTATTTTGGTTTTTTAGCGAAAATTATTTTTATCGTTGTTTAAAAAACTTCATTTTAGATTCCCGATGTCTCGGGAATGACAATTTCAAACGAAACCTCAATGCAGAGCCTTGAGAAATTATTTTTTTAATCAATAACTAAACTCTCCAAACTCCGATTTTATTGTGAGCTTTTTTGTTTTTGAAGGGTCTACTCTACCAATAATCTTAGCATCAACATTATAAGATTTTGAGATTTCAATAATATTTTTAGCTATTTCTGGAGACACATAAAGCTCCATTCTATGCCCACAGTTAAATACTTGATACATTTCTTTCCAATCTGTTTTGGATTGCTCTTGTATTAATTTGAATAGTGGAGGAATGGGGAACATATTATCTTTTACAATATGAAACTCATCAACAAAATGAAGGATTTTTGTTTGCGCTCCACCAGAACAATGCACCATACCATGTATAGTGTCGCTATTATATTTTGATAGAATGGTTTTTATAATTGGCGCATACGTACGTGTTGGAGACAACACCAATTTACCAGCATCAATAGGTGAATTTTCAACGCTATCTGTTAATTTAACACTTCCTGAATACACTAATTCTTCTGGGACTGAAGCATCAAAACTTTCAGGGTATTTTTTAGCTAAATATTTACTGAATACATCATGGCGTGCTGAGGTTAATCCGTTACTTCCCATGCCGCCGTTATATTGCTTTTCGTAAGTGGCTTGTCCGAAACTTTCTAAACCTACAATAACATCGCCAGCCTTAATATTAGCATTATCTATAACTTCACTGCGTTTCATTCTCGCGGTTACTGTAGAATCAACAATTATGGTTCTCACCAAATCACCAACATCAGCAGTTTCTCCACCTGTAGAATGAATGGTCACTCCAAACGATTTTAAATCTTCTAGTAATTCTTCTGTGCCATTAATGATTGCTGAAAGCACCTCTCCAGTAATTAAGTTTTTATTTCTTCCTATAGTTGAAGAGAGCATGATATTATCTGTAGCACCAACACATAATAAATCGTCAATATTCATGATTAATGCATCTTGAGCAATGCCTTTCCAAACTGAAATATCTCCATTTTCTTTCCAATACATATAGGCTAAAGACGACTTTGTGCCTGCACCATCTGCATGCATTATCAAGCAATAATCGTCGTCATTTGTTAAATAATCCGGAACTATTTTACAGAATGCTTTAGGAAATAAACCTTTATCTATATTCTTAATCGCATTGTGTACATCTTCTTTTGATGCTGAAACGCCGCGTTGCGCATATCGTTTTGAAACTTCTTGACTCATAATATTATAATCTGATGCAAAGAAAAGGAATATTTTAAAAATTAAGAGTTTTTAATTTAAATATGAAAGGTGATTTATTAACGGGTTTTCACCAAAATAGAATTAACCAGTTTTTCTAGATTTACTTTCAATTTCTAGAGAATTTATGTGTAGCCAATGTACTAAAATTAAGTTCTAATGATAATTGATTTGACCTGTAGTAAACTATGGATAGCTGAGTTACTTTTCTTGATTTTGTCGGAAAAAATGATAACTTCGTTTAACTCTTGACAAAAAACACCTGTGCTATACTTGTTTCAGTATTAAAACGCTTTTTTATCTGAGAATCATTGGCAATAATTTAAAAATAAAAAAAATGAAAGGAACATTTATTTACATATTTATCTTTTTTACTATTAATATTTTTTCTCAAAATATCGACTTAAATATTGGCGAAACAAAGTCAAAAAACTACTTCGAGGAATTTGATTTTGAACTTATAAGAGACAAAATAATTGTTCCTGTTGAGATACGAGGAGTAACTTATAAATTCATACTTGATACTGGAGCCCCAAATATCATTTCAAAAGAGATTAGTGATATGATAAACCCTCGACTTTTAAAAACAATACCTATAACAGATGCAAGTGGAATAAAAGAAAATTTAAATGTTGTTTCTATAGAAGAGTTAAAATTTGGAAATATAATGTTTAAAAATACAGCCTCATTAGTATATGACACAACTTCCAATCCTCTTTTTCAATGCTTTGGAATAGATGGCTTTATTGGGAGTAATATGTTAAGAAATTCAATCATACAAATCGATGTAGAACGAAAAAAAATAACATTAACCGACAACAGAAAAAAGCTCACTCTAGATAAGAAAGATTCAAGTAAAATTAAACTTATTGGCTCTCAAAGCAGTCCATACCTATGGATTAACCTTAAAGGTAAAGATAAAGGAAGAGAACAAGTTTTAATTGACACAGGAATGGGCGGACTTTATGATATTTCTCATAGAAATTATGACGTATTTAAAAAAGAAAAAATATTTAATGAAATTGGGGAAAGTGAAGGTGCTTCTTCTGTTAGTTTATTTGGTGATGTCCCTGTAAAAAAACATTTAAGACTCCATTTACCATTACTTAAAATTAATGGATTTGAAATTGAAAATTATATAACAAATACTACTAATAGTAAGAATTCCAGAATTGGTGCTGACTTATTAAAATATGGTGTTATGACCATTGACTATGTTAATAAACGATTTTACTTAAACCCTAAATCTAAAAAAATAAATATAGAAAAACCTGAATTCAACTTTAGCAAAACACTTAAAGACGGAAAATTAATTATTGGGTTTGTATGGGAAAACGAATTGCAAAAAAAGATAAGTTATGGAGATGAAATTTTAGAAATTAATGGTAAGACGATAAAAATTTGTGATTTAATAACCAAAGAATCAGTTTCAGAAAAAGAAGCCTCTTTAAAATTAAAAATTAAACCAAAAAAGGGAAAAATATTTGAAATTATAGTTGAAAAAAAATCTACCTCAATGTATAAAAAATTGATGCATTAGTGCTGGCAGGCGGGCCCGCTACCGCTAAGTTTTACTTAGTGTGAACAAGAGTCTCGTCCTAAAAACAAAACAACCATCAACATAAACCAAACCCTAGCAAACAAGTGCGTTAGGGATTGAAGTGGAAAGCCCACAGCCCGACGTAGGAGGTGCGAGGACTTGTAACGAAAAGCGCGACCCTTGTGGTAACGCCCAAACAAAAATACTATCGTGTAAACAACATTTCCCTGTACTTGGTTAATGGCCAGATTTCATCATCGACTAGCAGCTCTAGTTTATCGCAATGGTAACGAATATCATCAAACAATGGTTTTACATGGTTACAATAAGCGTGTGCTTTCTTTTCTATATCTTTAATATCGTTTGCCGTTTTTCGGGTATCAATCATTTTGGTGACATTGGCATTTATACCTTCTATATGGCTTGATATATCTTCGATGAGATTGATTTGCTCTCTTGACACGTTGTTATATTTTTTTTCAAAAATTTCTTTTAAACCTCTAACGTTCTCAACCAGAATATTTTGATATTTAACTGCTGTGGGTACAATGTGATTGCGGGCAATATCACCTAACACACGACTTTCTATTTGAATGTGCATGATGTAAGCCTCTACCTCAATTTCGTAACGGGCTTCGGTTTCAATTTTACTCATGACGCCCATTTCTTCAAACAGCTTAATAGTTTCTTTAGAAATTCTTGCTTTTAATGCTTCAGGCGTGGTTTTATTATTGCTTAATCCTCGTTTTTTAGCTTCCTTTTCCCATGCCTCGCCATAACCATTGCCTTCAAATAAAATAGCTCTTGATGCTTTAATATATTCTCTTAATACATTAAAAACAGCTTCGTCTTTCTTTAAATCCTTTTTAGCAATTAATATATCAACTTCTTTTTTGAAATCTTGAAGTTGTTTAGCCACTATGGTATTTAAAACCGTCATAGGGTTTCCGCAATTGGCGGTTGAGCCTACAGCTCTAAACTCAAATTTATTACCAGTAAATGCAAAAGGTGATGTTCTATTTCTATCCGTATTATCCAATAAAACATCTGGTATTTTACCAACGACATTAAGCTTTAATTCCGTTTTTTCTTGAGGCGATAATTTCCCTTTTGTTACACCTTCTAACTCTTCTAACACTTTAGTTAACTGCTCGCCAATAAACACCGATATAATTGCTGGAGGCGCCTCATTAGCTCCTAACCTATGATCATTACTTGCTGAGGCTATTGCTGCTCTTAAAAGGGCTTCATGTGTATGAACTGCTTTAATAGTATTTATGAAAAAGGTTAAAAATTGAAGGTTGCTCATTGGTGTTTTTCCAGGTGCTAATAAATTTACTCCTGTATCTGTTGAAAGCGACCAATTATTATGCTTACCAGAGCCATTAACACCTGCAAAAGGTTTTTCATGAAACAACACTTTAAAATTATGGCGCGATGCTACGCGACCCATAATATCCATTAAAAGTGCGTTATGGTCTACAGCTAAATTTGCTTCTTCATAAATAGGAGCTAACTCAAACTGGTTTGGTGCAACTTCATTATGTCTGGTTTTTACGGGAATGCCTAAAAGCATACATTCGGTTTCTAACTCACGCATAAAATTTAATGCTCTGGTGGGAATAGAACCAAAATAATGGTCATCTAACTGTTGACCCTTTGCTGAAGAATGCCCCAATAGTGTGCGTCCTGTTAGAGTAATATCTGGACGACTAGCTGCCATCATTTTATCAATTAAAAAATACTCCTGCTCCCAGCCTAAAGAAGAGGTTACTTTTTTAACATTTTTATCGAAATATTTACAGATTGCAGTAGCTGCATCGTCAACCGCATGAAGCGCTCTTAATAGTGGCGTTTTATAATCTAAAGCCTCACCAGTGTACGCCACAAATATGGTTGGAATACAAAGCGTGGTACCATAAATAAATGCTGGCGATGTTGGATCCCAAGCGGTATAACCACGAGCTTCAAAGGTGTTTCTAATACCTCCATGTGGAAAACTAGAAGCATCAGGCTCTTGCTGTACCAATTGGTCGCCACCAAATTTTTCAACAGCCATTCCTCCTCCTATAGTTTCAAAAAAAGCATCGTGTTTTTCGGCAGTAGAACCTGTTAATGGTTGAAACCAATGTGTATAATGTGTAACACCTTTTGATAAGGCCCAATCCTTCATTGACGAAGCTACTTGATCGGCTATGTTTCTATCTATCTTTTTCCCAAATTGAATAGCATTCATCACACCTACAAAAGCATCTTTTGTTAAATAATGGCGCATTGTGTTTTCATTGAACACATTTTTACCAAATAAATCAGAACGACGCTCTTTTTCTTCAACCAAAACTGGTTTATATTTAAGCGATTCTTTTATAGCATGAAATCTTAGTGTTGACATTCTTTTAATATTAAAACGTTTGATTTTAAATTGTTAAGCAAAAATAAGCAGGTTGGACAATAAAACCTTAAATCTGAAAAAAATTTTTAAGATTATTTCAGTTTTTCCATAAAATAATAGTCATTTTTTAAAATAAACCTTAAAAAAATAGGGTATAAATAAAAATTACTCATCGTTTAGTTAAAACACCCCCTATAAATTTAAAGTAAAAGTATAAAAATATATATTTGTGATATTATTATCAATATTTCAATTATAAAATATTCATTATGGCAAAAATTAAATTAGAATACCTTTGGTTAGATGGGTACCTCCCAACTCAAAATTTGAGAAGTAAAACTAAGATTGAAGAGCATGAAAACTTTCAAGGAACAATAGAAGAATTAGGATTGTGGTCTTTTGATGGATCATCTACAAAACAAGCTTCAGGTGGCTCATCTGACTGTATTTTAAAACCAGTTGCTATCTATCCAGACCCTAACAGAATCAACGGTTATTTAGTTATGAATGAAGTAATGAACGCTGATGGAACTCCACATGCGTCTAACGCACGTGCAACTATTGAAGATGATGATAACGATTTCTGGTTCGGATTTGAGCAAGAATACTTTATTATGAATACGGATACTGAATTACCATTAGGATTCCCAAGAGGTGGCTACCCAGCGCCTCAAGGTATGTACTATTGTTCAGTTGGAGGAAGACATACACATGGGCGTGATTTAGTTGAAGAGCATGCTGATTTATGTATCGAAGCTGGATTAAACTTTGAAGGCATTAACCAAGAGGTTGCATCTGGACAATGGGAATACCAATTATTCGCAAAAGGCGCTAAGAAAGCAGGAGATGAAATTTGGGTTTCTAGATATTTATTAGATCGTTTAACCGAAGGTCGTGGCATGTACATCGAGTACCACCCAAAACCATTAGGAGATACAGACTGGAATGGATCAGGAATGCACGCAAACTTTTCTAACACAATCTTAAGAACTTGTGGTTCTAAAGATAAATATATTGAAATATGTGAAGCTTTCCGTCCAGTAATAAAGGAACACATCGCAGTTTATGGAGCTTTCAATGAGCAACGTTTAACTGGTTTACATGAGACTGCTTCAATCAACGATTTCTCTTGGGGAGTTTCAGATAGAGGAGCTTCAATTCGTATTCCAATTATTGTTGTAGAAAATGGTTATAAAGGATGGTTAGAAGATCGTCGTCCATCTTCAAACTCTGACCCATATAAAGTTGCTGCAAGAATTATTAAAACGGTAAAACCAATTAAATAATCTTACCGCATTTTATTATACTAAAAACGCTAACATTAATTTGTTGGCGTTTTTTTATGCGTTAAAGTTTTGGGCGTTACCACAAGGGTCGGGCTTGTAGTTTATCCTGAGCGGAGCCGACGAAGGGTTGCAAGTCCTCGCTCGTCCCGATAACTATCGGGACTCACTGTGGGCTTTTATTCGTGAGTTCTTATTTTAAATTATTGGACTCATGAATATAAATATTTCACTGCAATCCTTAACGCACTTGTTTGCTTGTTTATGTTTTACAAACCGAAAACCATTTTATTTTTGGAGAGGTTCGTTTAACGGTTTGTGAATGATTTGTGAATGATTTGTGCGATTGAGAATCCTTAAGATTTTCCATCGTTGTAAATCAGTTGTTTAAATATAAGAGTTTTAACTGAAATAGAAGGATAGCATGAGTTATACACGTTATTGGCAATAGTATTTTATTTATCAAGACTCAGTATGTCCTTAATTTATGTTGAATTCCTCTATTAATGAATTACCAATTACAACAATATCTTCTATCTTTTTTGAAGTTTCGCATGGTACTAAGTATAGCATAAGTGTTGGCAGTTTGATAAACTTCTCACTTTTGAATGCTTGTTAATAAATTCTGTCTAAAAACGATTTTAATTGTTCTGTGTCCTTAAATCCGCAAGCGACTAATTTGGTTTTTAAAATTTGATTTTCTAGTACAATTTTAGCAATTTTGTCTTGAATTCACCTTGTATTTTTTCTGTTTTAGTTTTCTCATTCCTAAATTTTCATTTTCGAGAATACTTTTTTGGGTGTTTTGGTTGATTAGGGTGTGAATTATTGATTTTCTGTGATTTTGAGTGAGAATCGAGCACACTCCACCTGTATAACTAAATTTTGTAGGCTTTTTCAGCTTTCTAAACGAGTAATTCGTAAGGTTTGTCTGTAAATAGTTTGAGTATTTTTTGCCTCCCCCTTCTGATCCATTTGAATGGGACGGTCATAAATCGGAATATGAATTTTTTAAGTCTAAAATTAGATTTTACAAATGGCACTAGTTTCGATATCTTTTCTAAAATAATCAAATAGAAATTTCTGCACATCGCCGTTAGAATCATATAAACCGTATTTTCCTGTAAAAACGAAAAAGGAAGATTTTTCCATCCGAAGTCATTGTTCATTTCATCAAAAATCTTCTCGGTAGCACCTCTTTGATTATAATATTCTATAACATCCTTATCCGTAGAAGTTCTGTCATTGGTTGCTATGGCTCTATAAGTAAAGTCATCACCAAAAAAAACATCCATTTGCCCTGTGTTGTTTTTTTGTCTGCTCACTACATATCTATAGGTTTTGTCTCCTCCAAAAGGTGTGTAATCAATACTACAAACTTCAACATCAAAGAATCCAATACGCACTGTTTTCCAAGATTTTACTTGTTTTACTTGATTGGATAATTCTCCACAACGTTGTGCTCTGATGTAAAATCTTTTACAATTTTCTGCAACTGTTTCTATGATTTCTTTTGTAAATGAGCCACAATCCATTCGGCTTCTGTCAATTTTTATTTTCTTGCTTGCTAGCAATTTATAAGCTTCGGTTAGCGTGTCTGCTTGTTTAAACTTTACATTACTATTACCATTTCTGTTTTCTATAAAAACGATTTCTTTACCAATGCTAGCAACACCGGGGAAATAGCCTCGTTTCATTTTATAGCTCTTTTTGGAATCGTATTTTTCACATGGAATAAATTGGTGATCAAAATCAAGATCATAAAACTGATTTGCTTTTAAGGTTTTAGCTTGAAGCAACATATCTATATTCAGTTCATTGAGCTTAGCATTTTTACTAATATCATTGACCGAACCCGATTTTCCGATATGGATTTCCTTGTCATCTACTAAGTGTTTTTGCAAACGCAAAAGCGTATCTGGCGAGCATACATTAAGGTTTTCAATGTTTACGAGTTCGCTCTTTAAATTTAGGCTAAGATCCTCAGCACAATCACCGCCAGAAAAAGTAATAGACCAAAGGTTTTTTATAGCGTCACTATAGCTAAATAAAGCTAGTGGCGAGCGTTCACCAAGTTGTTTGGTGATTAATTCAGGAA